>DASTLD010000430.1:0-5451 GCA_035715345.1 Longimicrobium sp. | reverse complement strand
ACGTGCTGCAGGACCCCCGCGGGCGCCGGAGGGAGGCCGCCGCGGTCCACTAGACCCACCCGGAGACACGCCCATGCGCGACGACGAGGAGCTGCCGCAGATCGTGATCGAGTCCCGCGGCGGCGGTGCTGGCGCGTTCCTGCTGGGCGCGCTGGTGGGCGCGGGCGTGGCGCTGCTGCTGGCGCCGCGGGCGGGGGCCGAGACGCAGCGCGAGCTGCGCGCCGCCGCCCGCCGCCTGCGCGACGCCGCGGGCGAGGGCGTGGGCGATGCCCGCGAGGCGGCCACGGACCTGTTCGGCCGCGCGCGCGAGCGGGTGGAGGACTCGGTGGCCCTGGTGCGCGGGCGGGTGGAGGAGAAGGTGGACCGCGCGCGCCACGCGGTGGAGGCCGGCCGCCACGCCGCCCGCGAGGCGCGCACGGAGCTGCAGCGCCGGGTGGAAGAGGCCAAGGCGGCCTACCGCTCCGGCAACGGCGGGTCGTCCGCGGCGGCCGGCGGCTCGCTGGGCAGCGGCGGGCGGACGGAGGCGGAGCCAAGCCTCCCGGGCGTGGTGATCACCGAGGTGGTGCGCGAGACGGACGCGGGCGACCTGGCCCGCTGATCCGCGACACCCGCGCCGTCCCCCCATGGCAGCGACGAGCGGGAGCCGGGGCAGGCTGCTGGCAAGGGCCGCGCGCGCGGCCCTTTTGCGCATGGGCAAGAGCGCCGGCGACTTCGTCCGGCGCGTCTACCTCAAGGCGGGAGAAGACGACATCTTCTTCCTGGCGGGCGGCATCGCCTTCAACGTGCTGGTGGCGGCGCTGCCCTTTCTCATGCTGCTCATCGCCGTCTTCGGCTTCGTGCTGGAGCGCGCGGTGGAGGACCCGCGGCAGCGCGCGGTGGAGTACGTGCTGTCCATCCTGCCGCCGTCGCAGCGCATCGTGGACATCACCAGCCGCATCGTGGACGACGTGGTGGCGGGGCGCACCAGCTTCGGCATCGTGGGCCTGGTGCTGTTCGTGTGGACGTCCACGCGCCTGTTCGGCAGCCTGCGCTCCGTCCTGCGGCACGTGTTCGACCTGCCGGAGGAGCGGCCCATCGTCGCGGGCAAGATCTTCGACCTGCAGATGGTGGTGGCGGCGGGCACGCTGTTCGTGCTCAACACGGGCATCACCATCGTGGTGCAGGCGGCGCACACGTACGGCGCGGACTGGCTGGACGTGGCGGACCGGCCGGAGGCCAAGATCGTGAGCCGGGGGCTGGCCCAGATCATGGCCTTCGGCTTCATCTTCCTGATGTTCGTGCTGATCTACCGCTACCTGCCGGTGCGCCGCACGCCGTGGCGGATGTCGCTGGTGGCGGCGGCGTTCACGGCGGTCGTCTGGGAGCTGCTGAAGGGCATGTTCGCCTGGTACATCGCGGCCGTGGCGGACTACAAGACCATGTACAGCACCCTGGCGACCCCCGTCCTGCTGGTTTTCTGGATATATTACTCCGCGATCGTGTTCGTGCTGGGCGGCGAGGTGGCGTACGTGTATGACCTCGTCCGCATCCGGCGGCGGCAGCGGGAGCTGCTCGAATAGTACGAAGTACGGAGTACGGGGTACGAAGTGCGTGAGTGCGTGAGTGCGGAACGGAGGAGTGCGAAAGTGCGAAAGTACGAGAGTGCGAAAGTGTGGATGGCGGCAGTGATCGCGCTGGGGGCGATGCTGCCGGCGCGGGGACAGGCGCAGGGGCTGCCGGTGGCGCCGCTGGCGGTGGCGCACGGGGTGGAGCGCGAGGGCGCGGACATGTACCGCGACGCGCCGGTGGGCGGGGCGCAGCGCTACATCGTCATCTCCCTGGCGGAGCACCGGCTGTACCTGATGGAGGAGGAGCGGGTGATCTGGTCCACCATCGTGGGCACCGGCACCGGCACCCGGCTGGAGGGGGCGGGGCAGAAGTGGGAGTTCTCCACGCCGCGCGGCATGTTCCGCGTGCAGCGCAAGGAGATCAACCCGCGCTGGTACGTGCCGGACTGGGCCTACATCGAGCGCGGCACGCCCATCCCCGATCCCGAGGACCCCAAGCGCTGGGAAGAGGGCATGCTCGGCACCACCGCGCTCTTCCTGGGCGAGGGCATCGCGCTGCACGGCACCAACAAGCCGGAGCTGCTGGGCCAGGACGTCAGCCACGGCTGCATCCGCATGACCAACGAGGCCGCCCGCCTCCTGTACCACGACGTCGAGGTCGGCACCCCCGTCTTCATCTACTGACTTCGTACTCCGTACTTCGCACTTTCGCACTCTCGCACTCTCGCACTCTCGCACTTTCGCACCGCCGTTCATGCCCGAAGCCGCCGCCCACAAGATCGTCGCGCAGAACCGCAAGGCGCGCCACGAATACCACATCCTTGACACCTGGGAGACCGGCATGGTGCTCCAGGGGACGGAGGTCAAGTCGCTGCGGCAGGGCAAGGCCAACCTGGCGGACGCCTACGCGCGGCTGGACCGCGGCGAGCTGTGGTTGTACAATTTGCACATCTCCCCGTACGAGCAGGGCAACCGCTTCAACCACGACCCGCTGCGGCCGCGCAAGCTGCTCATGCACACCAGCGAGCTGCGCAAGCTGGTGGGGCAGGTGGAGCAGAAGGGCCTGACCCTGGTGCCGCTGGACATCCACTTCACCCGCGGCATCGCCAAGGTCAACCTGGCCCTGGTGCGCGGCAAGAAGCTCCACGACAAGCGCGAGACCCTGCGCGAGCGCGCCGAGCAGCGGGACGCCCAGCGCGCCGCCAAGGACGATTGAAGCGGTCCCCGGAGTACCCGATGCAGATCCTGCTGGCCTTTCTTCTCCTGCTGGTCCCCGCTCCCGCGCACCTGCCCGCCCAGCCCGCCCCCGCGGCGTGGCGGCTGGAGGCGGACGGCCAGACCACCACCGTCGCCGAGGCGGCGCACCGCGGCTACCCCGCGCTCCCCGTCTCGTCGCTGGCGGCCCTGGGCGCGCGGCTGTCCTACGGGCGCGGCGAGGTGGCGGCGTCGTTCGGCGGGCGCGAGGTGCGCTTCCGCGTGGACTCGCCGGGGGTGCTGGTGGACGGGCGGCCGCGGATGCTGGCCCACCCGGTGTACACGCAGGACGGCATCGTCTTCGTCCCCGCGGAGTTCTTCGCCACCCTGCTGGCGGAGGCCGCGCCCGGCGCGGTGACGGTGGACGCGGCGGCCCGCGTCGTCCGCGCGGACCCGTCGCGGCTGGCGGCGGCGCCCGTCCCCGCGATCACCTCCGCGCCGGCGCCGGTCCCGGCCGCGCCGCCCGCCGCCGCGCCCGCGCCCACGTCCCAGCCGCAGCGCCGGCTGGTGGTGATCGACGCGGGGCACGGCGGAACGGACCCGGGCGCGGTGGGGCCCCGCGGCACGCGGGAGAAGGACATCACCCTGCAGCTCGCCCGTCGCGTCGTGGCCCTGCTGGCGGACGATCCCACGCTCGAGGTGCGGATGACGCGCAACCGCGACACGCTGATCGCCCTGCGCGACCGCGGGCGGTTCGCCAACCAGTGGCGGCGCGAGGGACAGCCGGCGCTGTTCATGTCCATCCACTGCAACGCCCACAACAGCCGCGCGGAGATGGGCTTCGAGACCTTCTTCCTGGCCGAGGCGCGCACGGCGGACGCGCGGCGGGTGCAGCAGATGGAGGACGCGGCGGAGCGGTTCGAGCAGCGCCCCGCCGGCGGCTCGCCGCTGGACTTCATCCTGACGGACCTGCGCCAGAACCAGTACCTGCGCGAGAGCAGCGACTGGGCGCAGATGATCCAGGACCGCCTGCGCGAGATCCACCCGGGCCCCAACCGCGGGGTCAAGCAGGCGGGCTTCGCCGTCCTGGTGGGCGCGTTCATGCCGGCGGTGCTGGTGGAGGTGGGCTTCATCTCCAACTACGCCGAGGAGGAGATGCTGGCCGACCCGCGCCAGCAGGAGACGCTGGCCCGGCAGCTGGCCGCGGGCGTGCGCGACTTCTTCCGCGACCAGGACAGGCGCGCCGCCGCGGCCGGCTCCAACTGATCCGCCGCGCGCAGAACTTATTGGGGCGCAACGGGTAAGACGCGTACCCCCTCCACCGGACGCCGCCCGTGCACCGACCCATCCCCATCCTAGCCCTGGACGTGCCGAGCCGGCGGGACGCGGAAGCGCTCCTGGACCGGCTGGGCCCGTCCGCGGACTTCGTGAAGGTGGGGCTGCAGCTCTTCGTCGCGGAGGGGCCGGAGGTGGTCCGGGCGATGACCGCGCGCGGCTGCCGCGTCTTCCTGGACCTCAAGCTCCACGACATCCCCAACACCGTCGCGCACGCGGTGCGGTCCGCCGCGCGCCTGGGCGTGGACCTGCTGACCGTGCACGCCTCCGGCGGCGCCGCCATGCTCCGCGCCGCGGCCGACGCGGCGGCGGGCGATGGACCGAAGCTCCTCGGCGTGACCCTGCTCACCTCGCTCTCGGCCGATGAGGCCGCGAGCGCGTGGGGGCGCGACACGGTGGACACGGCCGCCGAGGTGGAGCGCCTGGCATGCGTGGCGGAGGACGCGGGGCTGCACGGCGTGGTCGCCTCGGTGCACGAGCTGCCCGCCGTCCGCCGCGCCACGGGCGACGGGTTCCGCGTGCTGACGCCGGGCATCCGCCTGGCCGGCGACGCCGCGGGCGACCAGAGCCGCGTGGCCACGCCCGCGGAGGCCGCGCGCCTGGGCGCGGACTACGTCGTGCTGGGCCGCTCCATCACCGCCGCCGCCGATCCCGCCGCCGCGCTGGCCCGCGCCGTCCGCGAGCTGGACCAGGCCGCCGCCGAACCCGTCGCCGGATGACGACCATGCTCCGCCGCCTCCTGCTTTCCGCCGCGCTGCTCGCGGCGGCGCTGGCCCCCCGCGCGCTCCCCGCGCAGGAGCCGGCGCCGCTGCAAAACTTCATCGCCTCCGTCGCGCGGCTGTGGGCGGCGGGGGACGCGGAGGAGCTGGCGGAGCTGGCGGCGGACGGCAGCATCATCCTGGACCTGGGCGGCGACGGGCCGGGCAGCGTGCAGCCGCGCAACGCTGCCGCCGCGCTGCGCCGCCTGTTCGGCGACCGCGACAACGTGTCCGTGCGCCCGCGCCAGGTCACGCTCTCCGGCGGCACCCCGGTGCGCGGCTTCGGCGAGCTGACCTGGGTGTCGCGCCCGCGCGGCGTCACGGAGAGCCTCACGTCGGTCGTGTACGTCGGCGCCGTGTGGGAGCGCGGCGCCTGGCGCCTGCGTGAGCTGCGGCTGCTGCGCTGAGGCAGGCGGAGCGCGGCAGGCGCGGGCGCCGTACGGCCCGAAGCCACGATCGGTGCGGCCGGCATGGCAGGCGCGATATCGTGTGTCCGGCGGAGTGCCTCCAGAGGGCGGAGGCCCCCTCCCCGCTCGTTCCTCGCGGCCCCTCCCCCAACTTCGGGGGAGGGGCTTTGTCTGCGCGGGATGGGAGCTGTGGGCGTGGCGGGGCTCCAG
>DASTLD010000429.1:0-10451 GCA_035715345.1 Longimicrobium sp. | reverse complement strand
TCCTCCTCCGTCATCCCCCTGGCCCCGCGGCGCTGGTGCAGCAGCGCGGCCATGGCGGGGCGGCGGATGTCGTGCGCGGGATCCACCACCTGCACCTGGGGCGCGCCCATGCGGTCCAGGTCCACCGCGGTCAGCTCGCCGCCGATCACGATGGGGATGGCCAGCGTGTCGCGGGAGAGGCGGACCACGGCCTCCAGCGTGCGCTCGTCCGCGCCCTCGGGAAAGACGATGCGGCGCAGATTGGCCCGCGCGCGCCGCCGCACGCCGTCCAGGAAGCTCACCGCGCGGCCGCCTTCTCGCGGATGCGGCGCAGCACCGGCGCGGAGACGAACGGCGACACGTCGCCGCCCAGCGTCGCGATCTGCCGCACCAGCGTGGCGGATACGAAGGAGTACGCGGGGTCCGGCGCCAGGAACACCGTCTCCAGCGTGCCGTGCAGGCGGCGGTTCATCACCGCCATCTGGCTCTCGTACTCGAAGTCCGCCACCGTCCGCACGCCGCGGATCACCAGCCCCGCCCCGCGCTCCCGCGCGAAGTCCACCAGCAGCCCCTGGAACTCCGCCGCCTCCACCCGCGGATCGTCCGCGAACGCCTCCCGGATCAGCGCCACGCGCTCGGGGACGGTGAACAGGCCGGCCTTGGCGTGGGTAGGGCTGTGCGACACGGCCACCACCACGCGGTCCGCGAAGGCCAGCGCGCGGCGGATCACGTCCTCGTGGCCGCGGGTGATGGGGTCGAACGATCCGGGGCAGAGGGCCACGCGGGGGTCGCTCATGTGGGGGCGGGGATGAAGGTGAGGTACGAGTCGCCGTAGCGGCGGGTGCGGGCGCCCGGCAGCTCCGGCAGCAGGTCGCCGCGCCCGTGCTCGATGCACAGCAGCGCCGAGAACGGCACCTGGCCGAAGCGCTCCGCCAGCCGCGCGGCGAAGCCCTTTCCGTAGGGCGGGTCCGCGAACACGACGTCGAAGGCGTCCGGCCCCAGCGCGTCCGCCCACTGGACGGCGTCCGCCCTGACCACGCTGGCGCGCTCGCCGGCGCCGAGGTCCGCCACGTTCTGCTTGAGGATGCGCAGCGCGGCGGCGGAATCGTCCACGAAGGTGGCGTGCGCCGCCCCGCGCGAGAGCGCCTCCAGCCCCAGCGCGCCGGAGCCGGCGAACAGGTCCAGCACGCGTGCGTCGTCCAGGTACGGCGCCACCACGCTCATCCACGCCTCGCGCACGCGGTCGGTGGTGGGCCGCGTGGCGCGCCCCGGCGGCGCCGCGATGCGCCGCCCGCCCCACTCGCCGCCCACGATCCTCATCGCGGCCCGGCGCTCACTCCGCCGGGCGCAGGTCCACCAGGCGGGCCTGCACGCCGGCGCGGCCGTTCCAGACGTTCTCCTCCAGCTTGAAGGCCACGTCCAGCGGCGCGCCGCCGAAGCCCGGCTCCAGCCGCTCGCCCATGTTGAAGCCGATGGCCTCCACCTGCGAGCCGGGGCCGGTGAGCGTCATCTTCAGGTGTCCCTGCCCCACCACCCTGGCGTCGCCCACGCGCACCTGCCGCGCGGCGAACACCGGCGTCACGTTGCCGGCGCCGAAGGGGCCGGCGTGGCGGAGCATGCGCACCAGGTCGTGGTCCGCGTGGCGCAGCTCCATCTCCAGGTCGATGCGCACCTCCGGCACCAGCTTTTCCTCGTCCAGCGCGGCGTGCGCGCAGGCGTTGAAGGCGTCGCGGAAGGCGTCCACGCGCTCGCGGCGGATGGAGCACCCGGCGGCCATGCGGTGCCCGCCGAAGCGCACCAGGTGGTCCGCGCAGCAGCGCATGGCCTCGTAGAGATGGAAGTCGCGTATGGAGCGCGCGCTGCCCTTCCCGTCCGCCTCGCCGTCCAGCGCGATCATGACCACGGGCCGGTGGATGCGCTCCACCAGCCGCGAGGCCACGATGCCGATGACCCCCGGGTGCCAGCCGTCGGCGGCCAGCACCACGCCCCAGTCGCGGCCCGGGTCGTAGTCCGTCTCCAGCGCGTCCAGCGCCTGCTTGAGGGTGTCGCCCTCCACGCTGCGGCGCCAGCGGTTCTCGGACTCCAGCGTGACGGCGATCTCCTCCGCCTCGCGCGGGTCGTCCGTCAGCAGCAGCTTGACGCCGCGCAGCGCCTCGCCCATGCGGCCCACGGCGTTGATGCGGGGGGCCAGGACGAATCCCACCTGCGAGGCGGTGATCTCCTCCCGGTCCGCCAGGCCGGTGGCGCGCAGCAGCGCGCGCAGGCCGGGGTTGGGCGTCTGCCGCAGCACCTTGAGCCCCCAGCGCACCAGCGCGCGGTTCTCGCCGGAGAGCGGCGCGATGTCGGCGACGGTGGCCACCGCGACGAGATCGAGGAAGCACTGCAGCCGCTCCTGCGGGAACCCCGTCTCCTCCGCCAGCGCGCAGCACACCTTCCACGCCACGCCCACCCCGGCCAGCCCCTTGTCGGGATAGCGGCAGTCGGCGCGGTTGGGGTTGACCACCGCGGCGGCGGCCGGCAGCGTGTCGCCGGGCGTGTGGTGGTCGGTGACGACGACGTCGATGCCGGCCGCCCGCGCGCGCTCCACCGCCTCGTGCGCCACGATGCCGCAGTCGCCGGTCAGGATCACCGTGGCGCCGCACTCCCCCGCGGCGCGGATGCCGGCCTCGGACAGGTCGTAGCCGTCCACCAGCCGCCGCGGGACGAACGGCAGCGCCACCGCGCCCATCATCCGCAGGGCGCGGACGTAGAGCGCGGTGGCGCAGATGCCGTCCACGTCGTAGTCGCCGTGGACCAGGATGGTCTCGCGCTCGCGGATGGCCCGCCGCAGCCGGGCCACCGCGTCGCCCATGCCCGCCAGCAGCGCGGGGGAGTGGATGTGGCCGGCGTGGGGGCGCAGGAAGTCGCGCGCGGCGGACGTGTCGCCGAAGCCGCGGTGCACCAGCAGGCGGCACAGCGTGGGCGGCAGGCGCAGCTCGCGCGCGAGCCGGTCCACGGCGTCCGGATCGGGGTTCTGCGGAAAGACCCAGCGGCGGAGGGCGGCGGCGGCGGGCATGCGAAAAGGTAGCGCCGCCGCTCAGGGAAGGGCAAGCGCTCAGGCCACTTACGCCAACAGGCGGACGAGGTACACGAGCGCCGCCGCCGCCACCAGCACGGCCAGGGCGATGGTGACCACCTGCCCCGCGCTGGGGCCGGGCCCGGGCACGGGGTCCTTCTGGCGCGGCACCGGCTGCGATCCGCCGTCGAAGGGCGGCTCCTTCCTGTCCTCGGCCATGCGGCGTCCCCCGCGGCGGTGGTGGCTGGATGCGAACCGCGCGCGGCCGGTCGCAACGCGCATGCCCGCCGGCCGCTTCACCGCCGCCCCGCCGCGCATTACCTTGCCGCCGCGGACGGGCACCGCATCGCCCGCATCGCATCTCCCGCATCGTCCGTCTTCATGAACCTGCATCCGCCGCACCTGGTCACGGACCGCACGGTCGTGCGCATGGCCGCGCTGGACGACGTGCCGCAGATCGTGCGCTACTTCGACGACAACCGCGAGCACCTGGCGCCGTCGCGGCCGCTGGTGGGCGAGGAGTTCTACACGCACGGCTTCTGGGCGGCGCAGGTGCGGGCCAACCTGGCGGAGTTCCGCGACGACAAGAGCCTGCGCCTGTTCATCTTCGACCGCGCGGACGAGGGGCGGGTCATCGGCAACGCCAACTTCACGCAGTTCTTCCGCGGGCCGGCGCAGTACTGCGTGCTGGGCTACGGCCTGGCGCGCGACATGGAGGGGCGCGGCATGATGCGCGAGGCGCTGGAGGCGGCCATCGGCTTCGTGTTCCGCGAGCTGAACCTGCACCGCGTCATGGCCAACTACGTTCCGCGCAACGAGCGGAGCGGGCGGCTGCTGCGGCGGCTGGGGTTCGTGGTGGAGGGATACGCGCGGGACTACCTGCTGCTGAACGGACGGTGGGAGGACCACCTGCTGACCAGCCTGCACAACCCGGACTGGCGGGGGTGACCCTCACCCTGCGTGCATCCCGGCGCATTCGCAGGGGAATCCACCTCCGCTTGGACCAGTCCTGGCGAGGCGTTAGTTTTGTCGCAGCGAATCGAGGAGTGGATATGCTGAGAACGATTGAAGCGGTGATCGAATCGAACGGCCAGGTACGCTTGCTCGAGCCCGTCGCCCTCTCCGGCTCGCGGCGGGCCCTGGTGACCGTGCTCGACGAAAGCCCCGACGAGGCCGGAGCGAACGTGACCGCCCTCCTCAGCGAGGCCGCGCTCGCCGAGTGGAACTCCGACGAGGAGGATGCCGCGTGGGCGCATTTGCAGCAGGCGCGGTAGTTCTCGTCACGTTCCCTTTCTCCGACCTTTCACAGGCCAAGCTGCGCCCCGCAGTGGTCCTGGCTGATGCCGGGCGCGGGGATCTCATCCTGTGCCAGGTCACCAGCAATCCTTCCGGTGATCCGCATGCCGTCGAGCTGTCCCAGACCGCCTTCTCTGCCGGGTCGCTGCACCGGACGAGCTACGCGCGGCCGGGCAAGCTCTTCACCGCGAGCGACACCCTGATCCAGCGCTCCGTCGGCGACCTGGTTCCAGCCGCAAGATCGCAGATCGTGCAGAAGGTGATCGCGCTGCTCCAGTAGCGGTCATCCGGACGTCCTGCCGGGGCGTCTCTCCCATACGCATGCGCCGGCACCTGCTCGATGCGCAGGCGCCGGCGTGCAGTCCGCGCAGGCGGACTTCGTGCTTCTGGAGGCGCGGTTTCAACCGCCGGCCCGACGGCCGCTTCGCGCGCAATCCCCCGCCCTCGATGTACCTCGCGCGGCCGGACCTCCGCCGCGCGCGCCGGTCTCCTGACACGCGCCCACGATACCGCCCTCCCGGCTCGCGGCTCGTCACCCCCTCCCGCCGCGGGCTACGGCGGCGGGAAGCGGATGGTGTCCCGCGGCGCGTTGACGGGCGGCGGCGGAGGCGGTGGGGGCGTGGGCGTCGGGTTCACCGGCTCCACCGGCTCCGGGTCCGTCGGCGGCGGGCGCTGCGTGTCGCGCGGCTGCGGCGTGGGCACGCGCGGTGTGTCGCGGCGCGGCTGCGTGGGCCGCGGCGCGGTGGGCTGCGCCGGCGCGGGGCGCTGCGGCTGGGCCGGCGCGGCCGCGGGCGGCTGCGTCGTCGAAGGCTGCGGCTGCGCGCCCGTGGGCGGCACGGCGCCCGTGGCTCGGGCGACGGAGTCGCGGCGCAGGCTGTCCAGGCGCAGCGAGTCCGCGGGCGTCAGGGGCGGCGGCGCGCCCACGAAGCGTCGGAACGGGGCCCCGCGCACCTGGCGCACCATCGCCACGCGCGCGCTGCCCGGCCAGGTCTGCGCCGCGCCGACGTTGGTCAGCTCGATCCACAGGGTGTCGCGCCGCAGGCGGCCGGCGACGAACTGCCCCGTCGTTCCCGGCTCATAGACCACCGCGGCCACGGTGCTGTCCCGGCGCACCTCGCCCACCAGCGAGACGCCGGCGCTGTCGCGCACGTACTGCCCGGCGATGGAGTCCAGCCGCTGCGTGATGATGCGCAGCTCGCCGGGGGGGACGAGCGCGAAGATCCCCTCGCGGATGCGCGCGGTGTCCGCGGCCTGCAGCTCGAAGCCGGCGAAGCGCCACACGCCGCGCACCTCCGGCAGCCCCGCCCGCCGCTCCGGGCTGGGCCGCGTCTCCGGCGGCGGCGGCTCGATCTCCATCGGGCGCGCCTCCCGGCACGCGGCAGCTCCCAGCGCCGCGCAGCAGGCCAGCAGCGCTCCCCACCGTCCTTGCAGCATCCCGTCCCCTGTTCGAGCGGATTCCGTGGCGTCAGCGCCGCGCGGCTCGCATCTACCGTGCCCGGCACCAACTTACGCCGCGCGGGCGCGGTTGACAGCATCCCCCGGCGTTCCTAGCTTCTCCTGGCGAGGTAAACCCGCGCGGCTCCTCGTCTTTCATCACCCCGCACGCAGTCCCATGCCGACCACCGCGCTGCCGACGGACAACGTGGATGCGGTGCTCCGCGAGGCGCTGGAGGCCAACGGCCAGCGCTTCACGGACCAGCGCGCCGCCGTCTATCGCTTCCTGCGCGGCACCACGGAGCACCCCACCGCCGACGAGGTGTTCACCGCCGTCCGCGGCGAGATCACCGACATCTCCCTGGCCACCGTCTACAAGGCGCTGGAGACGCTGGTGAGCTGCGGGCTGGCCGTCAAACTGTCGTACGGCGACGACTCCGCGCGCTACGACGCCCGCACGGACGACCACTGCCACAGCCGCTGCCTGCGCTGCGGCATCGTCCGCGACGTGCCCGGCGAGACGTGCTCCGCCGTGCCGCGCCTGGAGGTGGGCGATGGCTTCCGGGTGCAGGGCTACCGGGTGGAGGTGGTGGGCCTCTGCTCCGCCTGCGCCGCGGACGCATGACACCGGTGATTCGGACCACGCGACGCTCCCCTGCCCGGGGAGCGTTTTTGTTTGCAGCCGGGAGATACGGATGACGGCCCTGGCGCCGCCGCCCGGCTTCCGCGGCGACTTCTGGGTGGACGAGACGCGCCGCGCCTCGTTCGCGGAGCACAGCGGCATCCTGCGCTCCGTGCCGCGCGCCGTCGCCGTCCCGCACGACACGCTCGACGTCTCCGCGGTCGCGCGTTGGGCGTGGGAGCACGGGCTGCCGCTGGTGCCGCGCGGCGGGGGGACGGGCATGCCCGGCGGCAACGTGGGCCCGGGCGTCGCGGTGGACCTGGCCACGCGCTTCCGGCGCACGCGGCTGCTGGACCCGGCGCGCCGCATCGCGCGGGTGGAGCCCGGGGTCACGCTGGCGGAGCTGAACGCGGAGGCGGCGCGCCACCGGCTGCACTTTCCCGTGGACCCCTCGAGCGCGGACCGGGCCACGTTCGGCGGGATGATCGCCAACAACTCGGGCGGCGCGCACACCGTCCGCTACGGGGCCACGCGCGCCTGGGTTCAGGCGCTGGACGTGGTGCTGGCGGACGGCACCCGCGCCCTCGTCCGCCGCGGCGAGCGCGCGGAGGGGCCGCTGGCCGCCGTCCTGCGCGAGGTGGACGACGTGCTGACGCCGCGCGACCCCGTCATCGACGGGTGGCCGCGGGTGCGGAAGAACTCGTCCGGCTACGCGCTGCGCGAGTACCTGGAGAGCGGCGACGCGGTGGACCTGCTGGTGGGCAGCGAGGGCACGCTGGCCATGGTGCTCTCCGCGGAGCTGCGGCTGGCGCCCGTGCCGGCCGCGCGCGGGCTGGCGCTGGTGGAGTTCACGGACCTGGAGGCGGCGGGCGCGGCGGTGCGGCGCATCCTGGAGCTGCAGCCCGCCACCTGCGAGATCATCGACCGCACCTTCATCGACCTGGTGCGCTCCGGCGGCGGCGACCCCGGCTACCCGCTGCGCCCCGGCCTGGAAGCCATCCTCTTCGTGGAGATGGAGGGCGATGGGGCCGCCGAGGTGGCGGAGCGTCTCGACGCGCTGCGCGCCCACCTCGCGGGCGATGCGGACCGCGTGTCGCTGGCCACGGACGCGGCGGAGCAGGAGCGCTTCTGGCACGTGCGCCACGCGGCCAGCCCCCTCATCGCGCGGCTGGCGGGCGAGCGCGTGTCGATGCAGTTCATCGAGGACGGCGTGGTGCCGGTGGAGCGGCTGCCGGACTACATCCGCCTGCTCCGGCGCGTGCTGGCGGAGCACGAGCTGCCCGCCGTCATCTTCGGGCACGCGGGCGATGGCAACCTGCACGTGAACCCGCTGGTGGACCTGACCCGCGCAGGCTGGCGCGACGAGGCGGAGGAGATCGTGTACGAGGTGGCGCGGGGCGTCGCGGAGCTGGGCGGCACCATGGCCGGCGAGCACGGCGACGGACGGCTGCGCGCGCCGGTGCTGGAGACGGTGTGGGGAGCGGAGATGGTGGAGCGCTTCCGCGGCGTCAAGCGCGCCTTCGACCCGCGCGGCATCCTCAACCCCGGCGTCATTCTTCCCCTCCCCGGCCAGCGCCCCCTCGACGCGATCAAGTACTGACAGGGCCTCACGCGGAGACGCGGAGGACGCGGAGAATTCTCTCTGCGCCCTCTGCGTCTCTGCGTCTCTGCGTGAGCCAGCGGTGTAAGTGCCGGCGCCGATTCGAGATCCGCGTACCCGGCGCAGGCCGGCGCCCGGCGATTGAAATCGCGGCTACGAAAACGTGATGTCGGCCTTCGCCGACGGGTTCCGCGCGAGGGCGGCGGTCTCAGCCGGCGGCGGAGGTCGCGCGGGCGATTTTCGCGGTGGCGATGATCTGGCCGGTGTGGCGCTGGGTGTGCTCGGCGGCGTGGAAGATGAGGCCCAGCACGTTGCTGGGGAGCTGCGCGCGCCCCACGCCGCGATAGGCCAGCAGGTCGGCCTCCGGCGTGGCGCGGATCTGCGCGAGGGCGCGCTCCGTCCCGGCGCGGAGGCTGGATAGCAGCGCCTCCAGCTCGATGCGCGGCTCGCCCGCGGTCTTCTCCGCCTCCAGGGCGGCGCGTTGCGCATCGTTCAGAATCTCACCGCGGGCGTAGGTCAGCAGGCGGTCCATGCTGCCGGGAACGTGCATCAGGTGGAATCCGACGGAAGCAGCGCCGCCGGGACGCGCCCACAGCTCATCCAGCGTGAGACCATCCACCGCCGTCTCGATGTCCTCCAGCGCGCCGAGCAGCGCGTGCGCCGCCGGCATCAGCAGCGGCGGCACCCCCTCGATCGGTCCTCGCATCCACACTTCCGGCTTTCCCATCCTCAAGCCCTGTAGGTTTTACGTTGTCATCCTGAGGGAGGCGCCTCGCCATCTTTTCCCTTGCACAACCCTCAGGCGCCGACCGAAGGATCTTGCCCGCATGCCGGGGGGTCGTCGGACGCACGACCGCATGCCTGCATCTCTACGATCCCACGTGCCCGTCACCACGCGCTCCACTGCGTGCGTCCACGCCGACTCGTCGGCGAAGGCCGACATCACGTTGTCATAGCCGCGATTTCAATCGCCGGGCGCGGGGCGTGCCCGGCACACCATGCTTTCACCCGCGACGGGCTCAATCCTCCGGCTCGGCGATGAGGGCGAGGAGGCGGTCGGGGGTGTTGAGCGACGGGTCGTCGGTGACGCGCTCGAGCAGGCCGCGCAGGATGTCGCCGTAGCGCGGGCCAGGGGGGATGCCGAGGGCGCGCAGCTCCGTTCCCCCGATGGCCAGGTCGCCCACGTCCAGCGCCACGCGCGCGTCCAGCTCGCCCTGTACGCGCGTCCACAGCCGGTCCAGGTCCACCAGGCGCGGGTCGCCGTCGCCGCGGGCGCGGAGGTCGGCCTTGCGCAGCAGGAACAGGTCGCCGAGAAACGCCCGCCCCACGCGCCGCATCCACCGCCGCACCTCCGGCGCCGGGGCATCCGCCGCGGGAAAGCTCTCGTGTGTCGCGACGAGGTGCACCACGCGGTCCAGGTCCGCGTTGGAGAACCTGAGCCGCCGCATCATCCCCATCGCCGCGGCGGACCCGGCGGCGGCGTGGTCCGGCGCGTCCGCATCGCCCCCCACCAGCGGCTTGCCGGCATCGTGGAGCAGCGCGGCGATGCGGAGCTGCGTCCGCGGCTGCGGCACCAGGTCGGCGGCGCGCAGCAGGTGCGTCCACACGTCCGCATCGCCATCGCCCACCCCCACGCACGCCTGCAGCTCGGGATACAGGTGCCGCAGCGCACCGGACTGCTCGTACAGCCGCAGCGACACGGACGACGGCTCCACCTGCTGCAGCACCTTGACCAGCTCCTCGCGCACGCGCTCCGCGGACAGGTGCACCAGCTCCGGCGCGGCGGCCCGCGCGGCCTGCCAGGTGGCGTCGTCGATGCGCAGCCCGAAGCGCCCCGCGAAGCGCAGCGCGCGCAGCACCCGCAGCCGGTCCTCGCGGAAGCGCTCCGCCGGGTCGCCCACGGTGCGGAGGATGCCGGCGCGCAGGTCGGGCATGCCCCCGTGCGGGTCGCGCAGCTCTCGGGTCAGCGGGTGCCAGGCGACGGCGTTGATGGTGAAGTCGCGCCGCTGCAGGTCCTCCTCCACCGTGTCGCTGAAGGAGACCACGGCGTGCCGGCCGTCCGTCTCCACGTCGCGGCGAAAGGTGGTGACCTCGTACATCCGCCCGTCGCGGCCCAGCACGCCCACGGTGCCGTGCGCCACGCCGACGGGCACGGTGCGCTTGAACAGCCGCCGGACGTCGGCCGGGCGGGCGCGCGTGGCCAGGTCCCAGTCGCCGGGGCGGCCGCCGGTGAGCGCGTCGCGCACGGCGCCGCCCACCGCCCAGGTGGAAAAGCCCGCGTCCTCCAGGAAGACGACGTACTCCAGCCCCGACTCCGCCAGGACCTCGCGCTTCTCGTGGATGGTGGTCAGCAGCGGCGGCGCGTGCTCGGGGCGGACCACGCGCAGGGGGTGGGGATGGAAGGTGACCAGGATGCTGCGCCCGCCGGTGGCGTCCGCGCGGCGGCAGATCTCCTGGAGCACCTC
>DASTLD010000428.1:0-2194 GCA_035715345.1 Longimicrobium sp. | reverse complement strand
ACCGCGGGCGTCGTCGGCGCGGCGGGCGTGTTCAAGATGGAGAACTACGGGTCCGTGTGATGAACTGCAGGCTCACGCAGAGCCGCGGAGGACGCAGAGAACCGCAGAGAGCTCTCTGCGTCCTCCGCGTCTCTGCGTGAGGCGTCAGTTGGCATGACCAAGCGGCTGGGGGTGCTGGGGACGTTCGTCTGGGACACCATCTGGACCCTGGACGACGTGGCGGCGGGGCGGCCGTTCGAGAGCTGGGGCGGCATGGCGTACTCGCTGGCCGCCGCGGCGGTGGCGTGCCCGGGCGGGTGGGAGATCGCGCCCATCGCCAAGGTCGGCGGCGATCTGGTCGATGCCGCCCGCGCGTTCATGGCGGCGCTCCCCGGCGTTACCGCGGGCGACGGCATCGTCGTGGTGCCGGAGCCGAACAACCGCGTGGAGCTGCGCTACACGGACGATTCCCGGCGCGGCGAGCGGCTGACGGGCGGCGTGCCCGCGTGGACGTGGGACGAGCTGGCGCCGCGGGTGGCCGGGCTGGACGCGCTGTACGTCAACTTCTTTTCCGGCTTCGAGATGGGCCTGGAGACCGCCGAGCGGCTCCGGGCCCATTTTCGCGGCCAGATCTACGCGGACCTGCACTCGCTTTTCCTTGGCTGCCCGGGCGCCGGCGTCCGCGCGCGCCGCAGCCTGCCGGAGTGGGAGCGGTGGGTCGCGTGCTTCGACGTCGTTCAGCTCAACGAGGAGGAGCTGGGCACCATCGGTGAACCCGGCCTGACGCTGGAGCAGCGCGCCGCCCGCGTCGCCGCGGCGGGCGCCAAGCTCGTGCTGGTGACGATGGGCGCGGAGGGTGCCGGCGCGCTCCGCACCACCGCGCTCATGCGGTATCGCCCATCCCGGGTGGTCTCCGGAGATCCCACCGGCGCGGGCGACGTGTGGGGCGCGAGCTGCTGCTGCGATCTCGCCGCGGGCCTTGGCCTTGCCGACGCCATCCGCGCCGCCAACGGCCGCGCGGCCCGCAAGCTCGGCATGCGCGGCGCCGACGGCCTGTACCAGCATCTCCTCGCGGGCGAGTTCACCTGGCGCTGAGCGCCGCACAGAACCCGAAACCGGCGCATCTGGCCGCTTTCGGACGGATGCTTGTAGAAAGCGGAGAGCCCCGCCATCCTGATGAGGATGGCGGGGCTCCTACCTCGCGGACACCAGCCGCAGCCCGCAGGCTTACTGAGCGGCGAATGCCTTTACCGAGGAATTACAGGCACAAGATAACACCCCAAGTGCTTCCATGCAACCTCTAATCAGCCTTGCCGCGCTGGAGCGCGCGTTCTCGCCCGAACGGCTGCGAGCGTACCGTTTGCCTTCGGACGCGGACGAGACGGATGGGCTCGCGCGGTATCTCTGGAACCTTGCGCTGGCTGACGCCATTCAGCCCGCGCTCCACGTCCTGGAGGTCGCGTTCCGCAACGAGATCAGCCGCGCGGCGGCGAAGCTGACGTCCGGCAGGCGCTATGCTTTCGATCGCATCCCGAGCTGGCTGGACGCGAAGCCGTCGATGCTGCTGGAGCACGAGCAGGCCAAGGTGGCGCGTGCAAAGGAGCAGTTGGGGACGGATCCCCGCTCCCAGACGGAAGGACACCTGATCGCGAAGCTGGACTTCGGGTTCTGGGTGGCGCTGTGCCGGCACCCTTACGCGGACTGGCGGGCATCCGGACCCAGGCTCTGGCCGCGTACCCTGGAGCTGGCCTTCCGCGCCCGGCCGGCGGCCGCGACCACGCAGAGCCACATCCTCCACCGCTTCGATCCCGTCCGGCGGTTCCGCAACCGCGTGGCGCACCACGAACCCGTCTGGGATCGGGACTACCTGCGGCAGCACGACTACATCCTGGAGAGCATCGGCTGGATGAGCCCCAAGCTGGCGGAGGCGACGCGCGTCCTGTCGCCGGCGGTGCGGGCGTACGAACGCGGGGCGGAGGCGTTCCGCCCGCACGCCGAGGTCCTCCTCGGCACGGGGGAAGGCACGGCTGCCTTCTTCCAGAGCCGGCTCGCTTCACTGGACTGCCGCGCCCGCTCGCTGGTTGCCTGGCTGGTGGATGCGTTCGTCGAGAGCGGGGAAGAGGAGCCGCGGACGGTGGCGGCGCGGTGGGCGGAGCGGGTGGCGCAGGCCGCGTAAGATGGAAAGAGACGAGCCCCACCGGCCGGATGGCTGGTG
>DASTLD010000427.1:0-3175 GCA_035715345.1 Longimicrobium sp. | reverse complement strand
GTCGCCCAGCACGATGGAGCCCTGCCGGTTGGCCGTGCGCGCGTTCTTGCCGATGGCCACGGAGAACTGGCCGCTGGCGCTGTTCTGCAGCCCGATGGCCACGCCGAAGTTGCCGTTGGCGATGCTGGGGCCCAGGACGATCGATGCCAGCCCGCCCGCGATGGAGCTGGGGCCCATGGCCAGCGCGTCGTCGTTGGTGGCCTGCGCGCCGCTGCCGATGGCCACCGCGGCCACACCCGACGCCGTGCCGTTGAAGGAGAACGAGCGGTCGCCGCTGGCCGTGGAGCTGTTGCCCAGCGCCACCGACTCGCTGCCGCTGGCGGTGGTGCTCGATCCCGCGGCGAACGAGTTGGTCCCGCTGGCCTTCGTGTTGTGGTTGATGGCGACGGAGCCCTGGCCGATGTTCCCCGCGTCCCAGCTGGTGTTGTCCACCCGCCCGGCGCGGAAGGCGTAGCGGGACGGGTACCACATCAGCCGGACGCCGGCGCCGGATTCCGGCAGGTTGCCGGTGCCCTGCGTGCCGCCGGCGACGAAGCCGTTGTCGTTGTCCAGGTCGTAGGCGCCGTTCGCGTTGGTGGCCACCACCCCGTCCGCGCCCGCGGGGCCCTGCGGCCCCTGCGGACCGGTCTCGCCTTGCGGCCCCTGCTCGCCCGCGGGGCCCTGCTCGCCCTGCGGACCCTGGGCCCCGGTCTCGCCCTGGGGACCCGCTGGACCCTGCGGGCCCTGCGGACCGGTCTCTCCTTGCGGACCGGCGGGACCCGTTTCGCCCTGCGGACCCTGCGGTCCGGTTGCGCCCTGCGGACCGGCGGGACCCGTCTCGCCCTGCGGGCCCTGGGCACCGGTGGCGCCCTGCGGGCCGGCGGGGCCTTGCGGACCCGTCGCGCCCTGGGGACCGGCTTCTCCCTGGGGGCCGGCGGGGCCTTGCGGACCCGTCGCGCCCTGGGGACCGGCCTCTCCCTGCGGGCCGGCGGGGCCCTGGGGGCCGGTGGCGCCCTGCGGACCCGTCGCGCCCTGTGGGCCGGCGGGACCCTGCGGTCCCGTGGGGCCGGCGGGGCCCTGCGGGCCGGTGGGGCCCACGACGTTGAAGCTGAACTCGATGTGGTTGGCGTTCGTGCAGCTCGTGCGGAGGCCCGTCTCCTTGATGCGGTAGATGGTGCCCGTGTTCGGGGCATAGCAGGCGTACACGGTGTCCGCCTGCTGCGCGGCGGCATCCGTCGCGGCGCCGCCCAGCGCCAGCGGCAGCGCCGCCAGCAGGTACGGCCAGGGACTGCGGAGCGAGAGCTTCATGGTTTCCTCGTGGAGGCAGTCTGGGGTCCAGTCGGATGCATCCCGGCGACGCGCCGGGCTGTTTCTGGCTACTGCAGCAGCACCTGCTCGCCGCGCGCGGCCGTGCGGAGCGCGTGGAGCGTCAGGCGGATGGCGTCCAGCTCCGGCCCCAGCTCCACGGCCTCGTCGCCCGTGATGGAGGCGAGCGCGGCCTCCGCGTCCGCCGCGGCGGCCAGCACCCCGTCCGGGTCGCCGGCGCCGAGCCGCTCGTCCAGCCGCTGCATGGCCATCGCCAGCGCGGTCTCGTCGCCCGCCGTCTCCACCACGCCGGGCAGCAGCCGCGCGCGGGCGTCCGCGATGGCCAGCCCCAGGTCCCTCACCCGCTCCGGCGCCAGCACGGTCAGCGCGTTCGGCGCCGCCGCCTCCTGCATTGCCCCGCCGCCGGTCGGCGTGTCCATGCACGCCGCCAGGCCCACGGGGAGCGCCAGCGTGACCAGCGCACGCTTGGACATCCAGGTATCCCTCGAATCGAAGGGTGAATGGGTGCCCCGGCGTAGGGCCGGGGCACGGAAAAGCCGTTGCTTCAGGGCTTGGCGCCCAGCAGCGCCTCCAGGCGCTCCAGCCGCGCGGCCAGCTCCGCGGCGCGCGCGGCCTGCGCGGCGTTCTCCCGCGCCAGGCGTGCGTTCTCCGCCTTGAGCGCCTCGATCTCCTTCTGCTGCTCCTGCTGCCGCCGGTCGAGCGCCTGCACGCCGGCCAGCGCCACGCCGTCCGCGTCCACCGTCGCGATCGACTTCTCGTCCGCGCCCAGCCCGAACGCGGCGCGGAAGTCCTGCGCGGTGGGCCCCAGGTGGCGGACCCCCGCGGCGTCGGTGCGGTAGCTCCAGGAACGGATGGGGATGGTGCGCAGGCGGGCCAGCACGTCGTCGGGGCGCACGTCCTCGAACAGGTGCTTGCGGTTGATGTCCGAGGCGTTGGTCCAGGTGCCGCCGGAGGAGAGGTACGCCCCCGTGCTGGTGGCGATCATCGTGTTGCTCAGCCCCCAGTAGCTGCTGGGGCAGCTGGCCAGGTTGCTGACCCCCTGCCCGCCGAAGGCGATGCCGGAGCTCTGGTTGGACGAGGTGTAGATCTGGAACCCGCAGGTGGTCCGCCAGGTGGCCGTGTGGTTGGCCCCCGCGCGCGTCGAATCCGCCGAGGCGCGGTCGGAGAAGACGAAGCTGCCCTGGCGCGCGTTGGTGTGCGCGTGGTAGCCCAGCGCCACGGAGGCGGCGCCGGTGGCGATGACGTCCTCGCCCGCCGCGAAGCTCGACACCTGGGCGGCGGTGGCGCGCACGCCGAACGCGGTCGCGCCGGTGGCGCTGGCGCGCACGTCCTGGCCCATGGCCGTGGAGTACTCGCCGATGTTGGCGTCGTCCCACTGCGTGCCGTTGATGCTTCCCGCGCGGAACGCGGCCTTGGCCGGGTGCCACATGGCCCGCGTGCCCGACCCCTCCGCGGGAATGCTTCCGCTGCCGAGCGAGCCCACCGCGATCCAGCCGTTGGTGTTCGACAGGTCGTAGGCGCCGCTCGCGTTGGTCGCGACCACGCCGTCTTCGCCATCGGCGCCGTCCGCCCCAGCGGGGCCCTGCGCGCCGTCGGCACCCTTGCAGTCCGCGACGTTCACGGCGCTGTCGCCGTTGGCGTCCTCGGTCTCCAGGTCCGCGGTGCCGTTGCCGTTCAGGTCCCAGCAGGCCTGCCCCGCGGCACCGGCGGGCCCGGCCTCGCCCTGCGGGCCCTGCGCGCCCGTCTCACCCTGCGCTCCGGCGGGACCGGTGGGGCCTGCCTCGCCCTGCGGACCCGCGGGACCGGTGGGCCCCACCTCCCCCTGCGGACCCTGGGCGCCGGTCTCGCCCTGCGGCCCCTGCGGACCGGC
>DASTLD010000426.1:0-3998 GCA_035715345.1 Longimicrobium sp. | reverse complement strand
CGACGGCGATGTCGTAGGTACTCGCTTCTTCGTGCCTCATCCTTATTTCACTCTTCCCACTTCATCGAGCGCCTGCTCGATGTCTGCGATGATATCGTCCGCGTCCTCGATGCCCAGCGAGACGCGGACGAAGCCGTCCGGCAGCCCCGCGGCCGTGCGCTGCTCCGGCGTCAGCCCCGCGTGCGAGGTGTAGCGCGGCTCGGAGACCAGCGTCTCCACCCCGCCCAGGCTGGGCGCCAGCTTGGCCAGCCGCAGCGCCCGCACGAACCGCGCGGCCGCCTCTCCCCCGCCCTCCAGCACGATGGAGAGCATCCCTCCGAAGCCGTCCATCACCCGGCGCGCCGTCTCGTGGTCGGGGTGCGACGGCAGCGAGGGATGGTGCACCCGCGCGATCCCCGCGCGCCCCTCCGCCCAGCGCGCCACGGCGATGCCGTTGGCGTTGTGCCGCTCCATGCGCACCGCGATGGTCTTGATCCCCCGTTCCAGCAGCCAGGCTGCGTGCCCGTCCAGCGCCGGACCCCAGATCTTGGCGCGCTCGCGCACCGCCTTGATGCGCGCGCGGCTGCCCACCAGCACCCCCGCGGTCACGTCCGTGTGCCCGCCCAGGTACTTGGTGCCGCTGTGGTGGGTGATGTCCGCCCCGTGCTCCAGCGGCCGGTGGTTCATGGGCGACGCGAAGGTGGAGTCCACCACCAGCGCCGCCCCGCGCGCGTGCGCCTCGTCCGCGATGGGGCGCAGGTCCAGCACGCGCAGCAGGGGGTTGGACGGCGTCTCCGCCAGCACCACCTTCGTGCTGGGGCGGAACGCCTCCGTCCACGCGGGCGAGTGCAGGTCCACGTAGGTGGTGGCGATGCCCAGCCGCGACAGCTCGCGGTCCAGCAGCGCCTGCGTGCCGCCGTAGATGGCGTTGGTCGCGACGATATGGTCGCCGCTGCCCACCAGGGACAGCAGGGCGGTGACCATGGCCGCCATACCGCTGGCCAGGGCCACCGCGTCCTCGCCGCCGTCCAGCGCGGCCAGGCGCTCCTCCACCGCGGCGTTCGTCGGCCCGTTGCCGTAGCGGTGGTACAGCACCTCGCCGCGGCCGTCGGGGTCGCTGAAGAAGGTGGTGCTCAGGACGATGGGGTTCACCACCGGTGCGCCGACGCGCATCTCGGGCTCGCCCACGTGCACGGCGCGGGTGCTGGGGCCGGCGGGTGCGCTCGCGTCCATCGCTCTCAATCCTGGAGAAAGGCGGAGATGGGCGATACGGCGCCGTCCACGTGCACCGCCGCCACCCGCTTGAGGTAGAAGGTGGCCAGCGCGGCCGTCACCTCCTCGCGCGCCAGCCCCGTGTCGTCCGCAAGCTCCGCGCGCGACGCGCGGCCGCGCCGCACCAGCGCCTGCCAGAGCGCGCGGTGCAGCGGGTCCGTGGTGCCCAGCAGCTCCGCCGGCTCGCCGTCCTGGCAGGCCACCAGGAGCAGGCCGTGCCGCTCCAGCACCGCCTCGATGGCCTCCACGTGGTGCTCCTGGACGTTGCGCACCACGAAGAACGCCTCCGCCGGCCGCTCGTCGCCCACGTAGCGCAGCAGCAGCTTGGCCACGATCTCGTCGGCGCACGAGTAGTCCAGCACCCGCACCTGCGAGAAGTCCAGGATGGAGAGCGTGATCTGCCGCTCGCCGTCCATCTCGGCGATCTGGCTCTCCACGCCGGTGCGGATGGCGCGCCCGGTGGGGCGCGTCACCAGGTTGCTGAACAGCGAGGTGACGGAGCGCCGCTGGACGTCCGACAGGTCGATGGGGAGCGGTGCAACGCGGCGCCCGTGCAGCATGCGCTTACGCCGCCGCGTCCTCGTTCAGCGTCAGCTTCTCCATGCGGTCGCCCTGCTGGAGCTGCATGACCACGTCGATGCCCTGCGTCACCTTGCCGAACACGGTGTGCGCGCCGTTCAGGTGGCGCGTGTTGGCCTCGTTGAGGACGATGAAGAACTGGCTGCCGCCGGTGTCGCGCCCCGCGTGGGCCATGGACAGCGCGCCGACCTCGTGGCGGTGCGGGTTGCCCTGCGTCTCGCACTTGATCTGGTAGCCGGGACCGCCGGTGCCCACCCCGCGCTCGCGCAGCCCGTTGGGGCCCTTGGTGATGGGGTCGCCGCCCTGCACCACGAAGTCCGGGATCACGCGGTGGAAGACGATGCCGTCGTAGAAGCCCTCCTTCACCAGCTTCTCGAAGTTGGCCACGGTCCCCGGCGCCTCCTTGCCGTACAGCTCGGCGGTGAAGGAGCCCTTGTTGGTCTGGAAGGTTACGGTGCTCATGGAAGTGCGTGAGTGCGTGAGTGCGTGAGTGCGTGAGTGCGAAAAAGAACGAAGTACGAGGTACGAAGTACGTGATCCCCGCGGTGGACCGGCTCGACTCGCCTCGTGCAGATGCCCGCGCTCCGCCGCGATGGCCGCCTGCAGTCCGCGCAGGCGGACTTCGTGTTGTCTCAGCCGCGAATTCATTCGCCAGGCGGCCCGCGGGAGATCGCTGTCTCGCTCCGTGATGGCCGCATGCAGCCCGCGCAGGCGGACTTCGTGTTGTCTTAACCGCGATTTCAATCGCCGGGGCGGCCCGGACACCGGGTCCGCCTCCCGGCGACAACCACCGCCCGCATGGCCGAATTGCCCTCGGTGGCCAGCGGCCTTCTGCCGGACCTTCTACCGCCGCGCCGGATTGCGGGCGGCGGGGCGGGCCTGCGGGGCGGGCGCGGGCGTCTCCGCCTTGGCCGGCAGCACGATCAGGATCTGCGCGCCGGGGAACGGCGCCAGGTCCTTCTCCATCGGCCGCCCGTCGTCCCACGCCGGCACGTCCGCGATCCGCGCCGTGCCGCTGCGGATGGCGATCTTGCCCCCCCATCGCCCCACCTGCCGGCGGATGTTCTTGAGCCCCTGCCCGCGGCCGGGGTCGCGAAAGCGCGTGACCCCGTGGATGAACGCGGCCTCCAGCGCCGTCGCATCGCCCCAGCGGTCCCCGAAGCGGGCGGAGTGCTCGCGCTCCAGCGACCCGCGGAAGCCCACGCCCAGGTCCATCACCGCGATGACCGCCACGCGCCGGTCGATGCGGCGCCAGCGCTTGTACGTCTGGATGCCCACCCACCCCGGCGCCTCGGCGTGCTCCGTGATGTTCTGCGCCACCTCCGACAGCATCATGCTGAACGCCATGGCGTCCGCGCGGGAGTAGCCGAGCTGCTCCTGGAGCACGGTGCTGATGCGGTGCTCGTTGACGTGCTCGATGACGCCGTGGATGTCCTCGTGCGAGTTGATGGCGGTGATGGGCAGCAGCGCCGGCGTGCGGTCCGGCGCGCCGCGCCCGCGCGAGGCGTCGTGGACCTCGAACGCCGTCTCCGCCACGGCCAGGAAGCCCATGCGCGTGAAGTAGCTCACCACCTCGCCCGACTGCGGGAACTCCAGGATGGGCGATGCGCCCTCGCGCCGCAGGTGCTCGCCGATGGCCAGCAGCCCCGTCATGCCGTACGGGTCCGCGAAGCGCACGTGCCGCGCGTCGAACAGCAGGCGCTCGCCGCCGGCCGCGGAAGCCTCCGCGATCAGGGCGTCGAAGGCGTCGCTGTCGAGGGTCGGGGGAACGGCGACTACGCGGGTCATGCGGCTGGGCGGGCGGGCGGGTGCATGCCCGCAACTTAGCACCGCCCGCCCCCGCGTGAAAGTGTGCGCACCGTTCCGCACCCGCGCGTCGCGGCCGCCTGCCCACGCGAGGGTCAACCCGTTGGGGCGCCGCCGGTTGGCGCAGGGTTGACTGATCCGCGGGCCTTTGCTATCTTCGTGCAGCACCGCCGCTTACGCGGCGGAAGGGGCCGCCGGGCGCGTTCTTCGGGGCGCGGCCGCGGCACCGAGGGGGCTCCGGCCCTCGTGGTGTCCAGCCCTATGTCTCACAGCGAACAAAGGAGGTGATCTCTTGCCAAATCCGCATTCTGTCCGCGACCTGACCCGGGCAAGCGATCGCCGCATCGGCGCCTGAGCCGATC
>DASTLD010000425.1:0-14206 GCA_035715345.1 Longimicrobium sp. | reverse complement strand
GGGAATGAGCTGGTACGCCCAGTCGAAGATCAGCAGGTCGCGGCCGTCCTGGTCGGTCCCCTGGATCACCGCGCGCACCACGGCGTAGTGCGGCTGCCCGTCGGAGCCGATCACGCGGAAGACGTAGCTGTACTCCGCGTCCACGGGGATGGCCGCCGTCGTGTAGCCCGTGGCGGGCGCGACGGTGGCGGCGCGGCAGTTGGCGTCCGCGCCGGGGCCGCAGCTCAGCGCCGTGGTGCGGCCGCTGTACTCCACCACCTGCGTGCCGTTGAGCGGGCGGATGTACCACCCCGCCGCGTCCGACTCCAGGCGCCAGTGCGCGGACGCCGAGGTGCCGGACAGGATGGGGTTCTGCGACTCGTCGCTCATGAAGCGGAAGCCGCTCTGCGTGGGATCGTCCGCGTGGGCGTAGATCAGCTCGCCGCTCACGTCCGGGCGGGCGATGCCCACGATCTCCGGGCCCAGGTTGCTCACGTGGCCCATCGTGTCCACCGCCGCCACCCGGTACACGTACTCGTGCCCGTTCTGCGCGCGCTGGTCCAGGAACCCGGTGCCGTCCGTCTCGCCCATCGGGTACAGGTACGACTGCCCGTCCAGCTCCGTCAGGTACACGATGTACTTGGCCAGGCGGGCGCCGTTCTGCGTGTCCGTCCAGCTCAGGTACACGGAGTTGTCCAGCCCCACCCCGCGCCCGGCCGTGGGCGCCGCGGGGCGCGACGACGAGGGAAGCTGGATGACCTCGCGGTAGTCGGAGCTGGTCTCGCCGCCGGAGCGCTCGTCGTACGCGGCCACGTAGTAGTCGTACGTCTCGCCGGGGGACACGTTGCGGTCGCGGTAGACGCAGCCCTCCACCGTGCAGGAGGTGACGGTGCCGATCAGGCTGAACGACGACGCGCTGGTGCGCTTGCCGTAGACGCGGAACACTTCACTGTTCCAGTCCGTGGGCGGCAGCCAGGTCAGCTCCACCGTGGGATAGCCGACGGGCTGGGTGCCGTCGAAGCCCTCCAGCACCCACTCGTAGGTGGCCAGCAGGTCGCGCGGCGCGCCGGGCTCGTCACCGTCGATGATCACGTAGGGGTCGTTCTCGCAGGCGGCCAGCAGCAGCGCGGCCGCGGCGGCGGTATATCGGAGTGTACGTCTCATGGGAGCCTTCAGGCTGCGGAGGGGGATCACGAACGTCCGGCCCTGGCAAAGGCAACCCCCGTTCCGGTCACGGCGCGCGCGGACCCCATCGCCAAGTGATTCCAGCGCAACGAGTTGTCTCTACGGGAGATTCGGCCCGCTCGCGCCGCCTGTCCCGCGGGAACGGCGAACGGGTGTCCTATCCGAGCGACACCCGTTCCCGGTGACCTCCGCGCCGGCCGCGGCGCCTACCGCGTCCGCGGGCGGGCGGTGCCGGTGCCGGTGCGGTCGGTGCCCAGGTTCTGCTCGCTGTAGTCCGCCTTGAGGTCCGGCAGGTCCGTCAGGTGCACGCGGAAGGAGAACGACGTGTTGCCGTTGGGGGCGCGCACGAAGTCGAAGTTGGCCTCCCAGCGGTAGAGGTCGCGCTTGAAGTTGAGCACGTGCGTGCCGAAGCGCCCCTCGCTGACGGAGTAGTCCGTGTACCAGTTCACCGCCCAGTGCCGCGTGGGATAGAAGGTGATGCGCCCGGACATCTGCTGGTTGCCGCGGTCGATGGCCGTGGGCACGTCCGTCAGCGCGGGGCGCTCGCGGCGCAGCGAGTAGGTGAGCTGGACGTTCCACGGACCGCCGCCGGTGCCCTGCGGGCGGTTGGTCTGCGTCTGCGAGCCCGGCGGGTCCGCGGTGGGCGCGCCCTCCTCCGCCGGCGTGCGTCCGCGCTCGGAGTGGCGCTCGTTGTCCGACGGCCGCGCAAAGCCCAGCCAGCGGAAGAAGGCGGAGTTCTGCCCGAAGCTGAGCGAAGTCTGCACGCCGGTCAGGTACGGGCGGAAGCGCCCGCGCCGGTCGCCGCCGAACAGGCCGCCCGTGGCGCCCGACAGCCGCTCGCGCTCGAACAGGCTGTGCGACACCACCACGTTGAAGCCGCCCAGCAGGTCCGAGCGGATGGTGTTGGTGATGTCCTGGGTCTGGAAGCGCGTGCCGAAGGTGTCCGTGGGCACGAAGCTGTAGGCCAGCGCGGAGGTGTTGATGGCCAGCAGGGTGATCTTCTGCGCCTGCTCCGGCTGCCCGGCGCGCCCGCCCGCGCTGTCGCCCGCGGCCGTGTCCGCGGGAGCCGCCGCGCCCAGGCTGTCGGGCTGCGCATTGGGGGTGATGGCGCTGCCGTCGCCCGGATTGCCGCTGCCCGCGCGCTCCTCCGCGCCACGCGTATCGGCCCCCTGGCTGCGAGGGCGCAGCTTGGCCTCGAAGGTCTGGTCCAGGCTCAGCGTGATCTCGTTGCGCTCGCGGCCGCCCACCCGGCCGTGCACCAGCGTCTGCACGCTGTCCTGCCGCGCGGTGGGCGAGTAGGTGTACGACACTCCCGGCCGCACGTGGTGGCGGATGGCGGAGTAGTCGCCGAAGCCGGGGAAGAAGCCGAAGACCTCCGTGTTGAGCCCGGCGCCGAAGTTGACGCGCATGGGCCCCGGCACCCAGCGGCCGAACGATTCGGCGCGCGGGTCGCCGGGCGCGGGCTCGTCCAGCAGCGTGCTGTCGCGGCGCACCAGGCTCTGGCCGACGGAGACGTTGGGCGTCAGGCGCGTGCCCGCGAACAGGCGGAACTCGTATCCCGTGCCCGCGTTCCAGCGCAGCTCCTCGCGCATGGCGCCCGGCTGCAGCGCCAGGCGGTCCGGCGAGATGTCCGGCTCCGCCAGCGAGCTGTCGATGGCGGGCAGCGTGGCGATGAAGGTGCGGTTGTATCCCACCCCGCCGCCCACGCCCACGGCGCCGAAGCGCACGCTGCTGGTGACGTTGGCGTCCGTGTTCTGCTTGCTGGCCAGGCGCCGCTCCAGCCCCAGGCCCGGCGTGTCCCAGCTGCCGCTCACGTCCAGGCCCAGCGTCAGCGAGCCCTCGTTGTACCAGCGCGGCGCCCCGCCCTGGGGCGTGGGGAAGAGGGTGATGGTCTGCGGGCTGATGCTGAAGCGCTGGCGGAGCTGCACGTCGTCGTTGGTGATGGACTGGCGCCGCTCCGTCTGCGCGGAAAGCTGCCCCCAGTCCATCTTGCGGCTGGCGGAGAGCGTGGAGCTGATGTCCGACGTCTGGCGGAACGGGTCCAGCGAGCGGTTGCGCTCGAACTGCGAGGACGACGCGTAGTTGACGGACGCGCTGAGCTGCGTGCGCTCGTCCGGCTGCCACGAGGCGCGGCCCTGGAGGTTGAGCTGGTTGCCGCCCTCGTCGCGGTAGAACCGCTCCATGGTGAAGCCGCCGTTCAGGAAGCGGCGCCGCCAGTTGAAGTCGTACCCCGCCCGCAGCGCCAGCCAGCTCTGGCTGCGCCACTCCAGCGCCACCTGCGCGCCCATGTACTGGTTGATGGCCCAGTAGTAGCCCAGGTTGCTGATCTGCCGCCCCGTGCCCCGCGACCCGCCGCCGCGCGACTGCGTGCGCACGATGTCGTTGATCTCCACCTGCGGGATCAGGAAGCCGCTGCGCCGCCCCTTGGCCAGGTCCTGCACGATGAACGGCAGGGCGAAGACCGGCACGTTGCGGAAGTACAGGTACGCGGGGCGACCCACGAGGATGCGGTCGCGCAGCACCTTGAAGCGGTCCACCTTGAAGAAGTAGGCCGGCTCCTGGCGGTCGTCGCTGGTAAAGGTGCCGCCGGTGGCGTAGATGCGCTCGCCCTCCTGCTCCGACGTCACGTTGCCGCGCACGTGCCAGGTTCCCCCCTGCGCCACCGTGGTCCGCGCGCCGCGAACGGTGGCGCGCTCCGCGGCCAGGTCGTAGAACATCACGTCGCCCTGGATGTCCTGGCCCTCGCCGGTTGCCTGCGGCTTGCCGTACACCTCCACGAAGTCCCGCGCCTCGCGGTACACGATGGAGTCCTCCGCCTGCAGGCGCGTCTCCAGCCGCGTCACCAGCGGCCTGCCGCGCAGGCGCAGCGTGCGCTCGCCCGCGTTGTACTCCGCGCTGTCGCCCTGGTACTCGATGGGGATGTAGCCCGGCAGCTCCAGCAGCCGGTCGATGATGCTGTCCTGCACCACCTCGCGCGCGGTGTCCGCCGCGGCCGTGTCGCCCTGCGCGGGAGCGGGACGGCGCGCGGTGTCGCCGGGCAGGGGCAGGTTGCGGCGCGGGGGCCGGTTGGGCTGCGCGTGCAGCGCGCCGGCCGCCAGCAGCAGGGCCAGCAGCACGAGCGCGATGCGGGGAATGCGGTTCATGGTCGCGCTCCTCACGCGCGGGCCTGCGCCGCGCCGCCGATGCGGCGGCGCCGCGTCACCAGCCGCGACAGGAAGATGCTCAGCTCGTAGAGCAGGATGAGCGGGCCCATCATCATCAGGGTTACCGTGATCACGTCGCCGGGGGTCAGCACCGCGGCCAGCACGGTGATCATCGCGATGGCGTGCCGCCGCTTGGAGGCCAGGAACTCCGGCGTCACCAGCCCCAACGCGGAAAGGATCAGGATCAGGACGGGCAGCTCGAACACGATGCCGAACGCCAGCAGCAGCCGCGTCACCATCGCCATGTACGGGCCGACCACGATGGACTGCTCCAGCGCCTCCGTCTGGAACCCCATCGTGAAGCGCAGGGTGATGGGCAGCACCAGCTCGTACGCCATCACCACTCCCACGATGAACAGCACCAGCCCCATGTACAGCGCCGGCACGATGACCCGCCGCTCGGACGGGAGCAGGGCCGGGGCCAGGAACGCCCACACCTGGTAGATCACCACGGGCGACGCCAGCACGAACCCGGTGACCAGCGCCAGCTTGAGCGTCACGAAGAACGGGTCCGTGGGGCTCAGGTACTTGAGTTTACCGCCGTTCAGAAAAGGTTGGATGGGCTCCGTCAGCAGCGGCAGCACGCCCAGCCGCGTGACCACGAAGTAGCCCGCGACGGACGCCACCAGGATGGCCAGGACGCTCCAGAGAATGCGCCAGCGCAGCTCCTCGAGGTGGTCGAGGAACGGCATCTCGCCGGTGGGCGTCCGGGTGAACTTCGGCATCCTGCTCCATCCAAGAAAAATACCTCACGCAGAGACGCGGAGGGCGCGGAGAACGCAGGCGGCGGTCGATCCCTCCCCTGCGTTCTCTGCGTCTCTGCGTGAGACGTCGTCGGTTCAGTCGGCCGGCTCGGGCTCCGCGGCGGGGGCCTCCGCCTCGTCCGGGTCCAGGGGCAGCTCGGCCTGGAAGCGGCGCATCTCGCGCTGCACGGCCCGGTCGCGCAGCTCCCGGAACTCGGCGTAGAACTCCTCCGGGTCCTGGAAGTCGCGGTACACGGAGGCGAACCGCACGTAGGCGATGTGGTCGCGCGCCTTGAGCCGGTCCATCACCATCCCCCCGATCTCCCGGCTCTCCGCCTCCGCGCTCTCGCGGCGGTCCAGCTCCCGTTCGATGTCCTCCACGATGGAGTCGATCTCCGTGGGGCTGATGGGGCGCTTGGCCGTGGCGATCTGCAGGCTGCGCAGCAGCTTGCGCCGGTCGTACGGCTCGCGCTCGCCGTCGCGCTTGAGCACCTGGAGCGGCCGCTCCTCGATGTACTCGTAGGTGGTGAAGCGCCGCTCGCAGCGCAGGCACTCCCGCCGCCGCCGCACGGCGCGGCCCTCGCGCACGGAGCGCGAGTCGACCACGCGGTCGTCGGTGTGGTGGCAGAAGGGGCAGCGCATCTCAGGACCCCGCGAACGGGCTCGGGTTCACCGCGATCCCATCCTCTGCAGCTCGCCGCGCGCTTCGGTGGCTTCCGGGCTGCGCGCGTAGCCGCTCACGATGCGGTTGAAGTGCGCGCGCGCCTGCGTGCGGTTGCTGCGCGCCAGCTCGATGCGCCCCATGCGCAGCAGCGCGGCGGGGGCGCGGCCCGAGGTCGGGTACAGCTCCACCACGCGCGCGTACGCGGCCAGCGCTTCCGCCGGCTCGCGCCCCTGCTCGTGCGCCTGGCCGATGTTGTACTGCGCGTCCGCGGCCAGCCGGTGCTGGGGATAGGCTTCCAGCAGCTCCTCGAACCCCGCGCGCGCCGTGGTCACCGAGCCGCGGCGCAGCGCGGCGACGGCGGCGTCGTACAGCTCCTGCGGGTCGCCCACGTCCTCGGCGGGCGGGGCGCTCTGGCGCGCGGCCTCGAGGGCGGCCTGCTGCTGGCGCCGCGCCTCCTCGGCGTTCTGGTCGATCTGCCGGCGCAGCTCCTGGAGCTGCTGCGAGCCCTGCCCGGTCAGCTCCTGGATGGTGACGAGCTGCCGCTCGATGGCCACCAGGCGGTTGGCGACGTCGCCGCGCAGGCGCACGTTCTGGTCGCTCAGCGAGTCCAGCATGGCCTCCGTGCGGCGAATCAGCACGCGGAACACGGAGTCCTGCGCCGCGCGGTCCGCCGCCATCTGCGTCTGCAGGTCGCGGATGTCGCGCGTGGTGGCCAGGCAGCCGCCCAGCAGCAGCGGCAGCCCGGCGGCAAGGAGCAGGCCGCGCGCCCTCACGGGCGGAGCTCCTGCGGCACCACCCGCACCTCTCCGCCCGTGATGACGAACTCCGCGCGGCGGTTGCGGGCCCAGGCGCCCTCGTCCTCGCCCTCCACCAGCGGGCGCTCCTTGCCGAAGCTGCTGGTGCTGAAGCGGTCCGGGTCCACGCCGTAGTTGGCCAGGAAGGCGCGCACCGCCTCCGCGCGGCGCTGCCCCAGCGCCAGGTTGTACTCCGTGGACCCGCGCTGGTCGGCGTGCCCCTCGATGCGCAGGCGCAGCCCCGGGTTGGCCTGCATGACCAGCGCCTTGAGCCGCAGCTTCTCCTCCTCGCTGGCGGCGATCTCGTCGCTGTCGTAGTCGAAGAAGACGATGTCCGTCAGCGCCTCGCGGGCGCCGGCGGTCTCGCGCTCCAGCCGCTCGCGGTCCAGGCGCTCCTGCTCCGCGCGCAGCCGCTCCCGCTCGCGCTCCGCCGCCTCGTTGGCCATGCGGATGGAGTCCGCGTCGCCCCCCCCGTTGTCGATGACCACGCCGGTGGTGTCCCCCGGCGGCGTGGTGACGGGCCGGCGCTTGGGGCGGCAGCCGCCGAAGGCGGTGAGCGCGATCAGCGCGAGGGGCAGCGCGTGGCGAAGCTTCATTCCGGGTCTCCTGGAGGGGGGATCGGGAGTGCGCGAGGTCGTTCTGGGTCTCAGCGGCCGGCGCCCAGGCGCAGCAGCGCGGGGCTCCAGTCCGGCAGCCCGTAGCCGCGGCCGCCCAGCAGCCGGCGGATCTTTCCGGTGACGGTGTCCAGCACGAACAGCCCGCCGCCCTCGCGGTCCGGCGAGGCGAACACCAGGTGCCGGCCGTCGGGCGCCCAGCTGGGGTCCTCGTTGCTGTAGCGGTCCGTGAGCACGCGCGGGCGCCCGCCGTCCGCGCTGGCGGCCACGATCTGCATGCGCCCGTTGACGCGCGTGTGGTAGGCGATGGCGGGCCCCACCGGCGACCAGTCCGGCGACGTGCTGTAGCCGCGCTGGCCGTAGGCGTAGTCGCTGACCAGGCGCGGCTCGCCGCCCAGCGCCATCACGTAGATCTGCGGCTCGCCCAGGCGGTTGCTGACGAAGGCGAAGCGGCGCCCGTCCGGGGCCCAGGTGGGGGACAGGTTGTCGTAGCGCGTGCCGCGCGTGTGCTGGCGCAGCCCGCCGGGGCCCACGGTGGCGATCTCCGTGTTGCCGCCCGCGCTGGTCGCGAACGCCACCGTCCGCCCGTCCGGCGCGTACGCGGGGGTGATGTTGATGCCCGCGCGGTCGGAGAGCAGGCGGTCCGCGCCGCTGTCCAGGTCGCGCTCGTACAGGAACGGCTGTCCGCGGCGCCAGCTGGTGTAGGCGATGCGCCCGCCGTCCGGCGACCACGCCGGCGACAGCGCCAGCGAGCCGTCCGTGGTCACGCGGGTCACGTTCTCGCCGTCGGAATCCACCAGGAAGATGTCCTTGGATCCCCGCCCCTGCAGCACGTAGGCGATGCGCGACGCGGCCATCCCCGGCTCGCCGGTGGCCCAGCGCACCACGGCGTCGCTGGCGGCGTGCACGGCCATGCGGAAGCCCCGCGCCGTGGGGCCGGCGATGTCGAAGGTGCCCTCGCCCTTGACCTGGCCGTAGACGGCGTCGTACAGGCGCAGGCGCAGCGACAGGCCGCCGGAGCGCGGGGACACGCTGCCCTGCAGCACCCAGTCCGCGCCGCGCTCGCTCCACAGGCGCGTGTTGACGGAGTCGCCGGCCTGCGCGCCGGTGGCCTCGCGCATCTGGAAGCGGTCGCTGTACTCCAGGTCGCGGCGGAGGATGGCGCGCACCTCCGCGCCTCCCGATCCGGCGAAGGGCAGCACCACGAAGCCGGGCTCGCGGCCGGTCTCGTAGGTTCCCCTCAGGCGAACAACGACTGAATCCTGGGCTGCCGCTGAATCAGCGGCGATGGTCAGCACGGCTGCGATCAGCAATGCTGGAAAACGCGAGACGACTTTGCGCGTCAGCTTCATTTCAGATCGTTCATTTCCCTGACATCTCTACACACCAGCGCCAACGTGCCGGGTCGAAGGCGGATGGAAGCGCCCCGAACGCGCGCCGCTGTCCGGCGGCTTCGGCCGCCTCCATCAGGGCCAGGCGGAACCCCGCACCGCCACCCCGGACATTTCTGACTTCGATGTTCCGGACGATCCCATCCCGCATGATACGGAAACAGACCTCTCCGGAGGCTCTCGCGGTCCCCAGAGGCGGCCGGAAGAATCTCTCCACCTGGAGTTGCACGCGCTCACAGTAGCCCGCAACAGGGCACGGCTCGCCTTCGGTGTGCACCTCGATACCCTCGCCGCCCTCGGAGTTCGGGTCGGGGTTGCGGCCGGTGGTGGGGCCCGTCCTGGTCCCCTCGCCGCGGCTGCGGTCCGTGTCGCCGCCGGTGCCCGGGCGCGTGGCCGGCGTCGCGGGACGCGTGGCCGGCGTGGTAGCCGCCGGGCGCTCGCGCGCCGTCTCGGGGGGCCTTCTAGTTTCCGGGGCCTTCGCAGGTTCCTTCGGCGGCGTCCGCTCGGCCGGGAGCGCCTTCGCGGGCTCCGGCTCCGGCTCGGGCGGCGCGGGCTCCGGCGCGGCCGGCGTCTCCGGCTGGGCGGGGCCGGGCTCCTGGTTGGCCGGCGGCTCCGCCATCGGCTCGCCGAGCTGCGTGGGAGGCGGCGAGACGATGTCCACCCGGTACACCTTCACCTTGGGCTTGGGCACCTCGTGGCCTTCGACGCCGAGCACGAAGACGAGCCCCAGCCCGTGCAGGACCAGCGAGACCAGCAGGGGTCCCTGCATCCGCCGCGCGTCGCCCCGCCGCCGCCGCGTCATCCCCCCTACCTCGGCTCCGGGATGGGCTCGGCGATCAGGCCGACGGTGGCCACGTCCGCGGCCTTCATCGCCCCCAGCACCTGCACCACCCGCCCGTACGGCACCGCCTCGTCCGCGCGCAGGTACACGTCGCCGGCGCCGCGCTCGCGCACGATGGCGGGGAACTGCGCCTGGAACTCCTCCCAGCGCACCTCCGCCTGGCCCACGTAGATGCGCCCCGCCGCGTCGATGGAGACCATCAGCCCGTCGGTGGAGGGGACGGACTCCGTGGCGGCCTTCGGCACCTTCACCTCCACGCCGCCCTGCATCATGGGCGCGGTGATGATGAAGATGACGAGCAGCGTGAGCGCCACGTCCACCAGAGAGGTGACGTTGATCTCGGCGCTGAAGCCCAGCTCGTCGCGGTTGCGCCTGCGCGGCATCTAGATGCGTCCTTCGCGGGCCAGGGTGCCGATCAGCTCGCTGGAGATGCCCTCCAGCTCGCCCATGAAGCGGTTGAGCTTGCCGGTCAGGTAGTTGTACGCCATGGCGGCCGGGATGGCGACCACCAGGCCGCCGGCGGTGGTCACCAGCGCCTCCGCCACGCCGGGCGCCACGGCGGTGATGCTGCTGGAGCCGCTCTCCATCACGCCCATGAAGGCGTGCATCACCCCCAGCACAGTGCCCAGCAGGCCCAGCAGCGGGCTCACGGTGGCGATGATGGCCAGCCAGCCGATGCCGCCGGACAGCCCGTCGCGCTCCTCGCCCTCCTCCTTCTCCAGCACGATGCGCAGCACCTCGAGCTGCGCCGGCGAGAGCCCGCGCACGTCGCTGCCCAGCCGCGCCGCGCCGGGCCGCATCTCGCCGAAGAAGCGCGCTCCGCGGCTGAACACGCGGGTAAAGGGCGATTCCGGCAGCGACTGCACGTAGGCGCTGGCGTCGTCCAGGCTCTCCGCGGCGGCGATGCGGTCCATGAAGCGGTCGGCCTCGCGGTGGAGACGGCGGAACTGCACCAGCTTCCACACGATCAGCGTCCACGAGGCGATGGAGAAGACCGCCAGCAGGCCCATGATGGCCTTGGTGGACGGGGTGCCGCGCGCGATCATCTCCCAGGCGGCGGCGAACTCGTTGGTGGATTGCAGCATCAGGCCGGGTTCAGGGCGTTCGGTCGTCGCGGTCGGCGTCGGCCTCGTGGTCGTGGTCGAGCCCGAACAGGTAGCGCACGGCGTCCAGCACGCCGGTGCCGCGCCCGTTGCCCGCGGCGTGGCGCAGGCGCACGGTGGGCGCGTGCAGCAGCTTGGCGGTGAGCGCCTTCGTCAGCGCGTCGATGGCGGCCTGGTCGTCGGACGACAGGTGCTGGAGCTGCCGCAGCGCGCGGTCCACCTCCGCCTGGCGCAGCCGCTCGCCGCGGTCGCGCAGGTCGCGGATGGTGGGGACCACGGCCAGGCCCGCGTACCATCCCCAGAAGTCCTCCACCCCGCGGGCGACGATGGCCTCCGCGGCGGGCAGCTCGCGGCGCCGGCGGCCCAGGCTCTCGTCCACCACCTGCTGCAGGTCGTCGACGTTGTAGAGGAAGACGTTGGGCTCGTTGCCCACCGCCGGCTCCACGTCGCGCGGGATGGCGATGTCGATGATGCACAGCGGGTGGCGCGGGCCGCCGGGCAGGGCCGCGTGCAGCCGCTCGCGGGTGAACACCGGGCGCGGCGCGGCGGTGGAGCAGATCACGATGTCCACCTCCGGCAGCGCCGGGGCGAAGTCGTCCAGGCGGATGGCGTCGCCGCCCCAGCGCTCGGCCAGCTCCCGCGCGCGCTCGTAGGTCCGGTTGGCCACGATGGCCGTGCGCACGCCCTCGCCGCGCAGGCACTCCAGCGTGGTCTCGCTCATCTCGCCGGCGCCCAGCACCAGCGCGCGACGGCCCTTCAGCGAGCCGAAGATCTTCTTGGCCAGCTCCACCGCGGCGGAGGCCACGGAGGCGGCGCCCACGCCCAGCCCGGTCTCGCTGCGCACCTGCCCGCCCACGGAGAACGCCGTCTGGAACAGGCGGTTCAGCGTCGGCCCGACGACGGGCCCCGCCTCGCCCGCGGTCTCGCGCGCGGCGTGGTACGCCTCCTTGACCTGCCCCTGGATCTGCGGCTCGCCCAGCATCATGGAGTCGAGCCCGGCGGCCACGCGGAACAGGTGCTCGGCGGCCTGGCGGTCGCGGTGCACGTACAGGTACGGCGCCGCGCCCTCCGCGTCCGCGCCGATGCGGGCGGCCAGCAGCGCGCGCGCCTCGTCCACCCCGGCCGCGCCGTCCGGCAGCGCCAGGTAGACCTCCGTGCGGTTGCAGGTGGAGAGGATGACTGCCTCCGAGCCAGGCGCGCGCGTCAGCGACAGCAGCGCGCCCGGGAGCTCGCCGCGCCCCAGGGCAAAGCGCTCCCGCAGCTCGATGGGAGCCGTGCGGTGGCTGGTGCCTACGACTGCGAGAGGCATCGGCGGATGGCCTGCTCCACTTCTTCGTCCCGTCCCGCGACCGCCAGGTCCAGGAGCTCCGGGGTGACCAGCTCGAACCAGAAGGCGCGCCGCCGCGCCGGATCCGCGGCCCAGCGCGCCTGCACCTCCGCCCGCACCTCCGCCAGGCGGCGCGCCGCGCGCCCCAGCCCGGGCGTGGCCACCTGCTCCAGGCGCTCGCGCAGGCGGCGCGCCAGCAGCGGCGACGCCCCGCCGGTGGAGAAGGCGACGACGACGTCGTCGCGGCGGATGTGCGAGGGCACGGTGAAGTCGCCCTCGCCGCCCTCGTCCGCGCGGTTGGCCAGCGCGCCGGCGGCCCGCGCGTCGTCCACCACCCGCGCGTTGACCGCCGCGTCGTCCGTGGCGGCGAACACCAGGCGGAACCCCGCCGCATCGCCGCGCGCGTACGGCCGCGGGTGATGGGGCAACCCGTGCGCGTCCACCATCTCCCGCAGCTCCGCGCTCAATTCGGGCGATACGATCTCCGGGCGCGCGCCGGCGTCGACGAGCGAGGCGGCCTTGCGCGCGGCCACCGCGCCGCCGCCCACGACCAGGATGCGCAGGCGGCGCACGTCCAGCAGCAGGGGATAGACGGCGTGGCTCACAGGAAGCCCGCTCCGGTCTCGGACGAGCGGAGCACGAGGTACGCGGCCACCACCACCGCGAAGCCCAGCACCGTGGCCAGCGCGCCGCGCCGCGCCTGGCGCCCCCCGCCGGCGCGCGCGCCCAGCGCGGCCACGAAGACGAGCCAGGTGATTACCCCCCACACGACTTTCGGGTTTCCGGCCTGCATGCTGGGCCCGAAGCGGTCGGACCAGGCCCACCCCAGCACCAGCGCGATGGTCAGGAAGGGCAGCCCCACCAGCAGCGCGCGCCGGCCGATGCGGTCCAGCGTGTCCAGCGGGGGAAAGAAGCGGAAGATGGCGCCGAAGCGCTTGTCCTTGAGCTGGCGGAACTGCAGCAGGTACATGAGCCCCGCGGCGAAGGCCACCGTCAGCCCGGCGTAGCCGATCATGGCCATGGTCACGTGCAGCACGAACCAGGGCCCGCGGAAGGCCACCACCTGCTGCGTGGGCCGCAGCCCCGCCACCTCCGCCGCGGCCGCCACCGCCGCGGCGACGGGGACCAGCACCAGCCCGAGCGGCCCCGTGCGCCCGAGCGTCGCGAGGCCGAGGGAGCCCAGCGCGATGAGCAGCGCCAGGACGGACAGCGACGGGCCCAGCCCCACCAGCGGCAGCTCGCCGAACTCGCGCGCAAATGCGGCCAGCGCGCCCGCGTGCGCCACTATGGCGGCAGCCAGGAAGCCGCTGGCCGCGTACGGCAGCCGTCGCGCGCTGCGGGCCAGCGACACGCCCAGCAGCGCGGCGGCCAGCGCGTAGAGCGCCAGCGCGGCCAGGTGCAGCCCCGCCGTCACGCCCCGCCCCCCCGCGCCGGAAGCAGCGACGCCCTTCCACAGGGAAGGGCGTCGCCAGCACCGCAGGGCCGACCCGCCGCGGCTGCCGCCATCAGGGCATGGCCGCCACGCGGCGCACCGGCAGGCCCACCGCGATGGCGGGCTGCTCCATCTCGATCACCCGCACGGAGGCGGTGCCGTCCGTCACCCGCACCACCTGCATGGCCGCGACGCGCACCTCCGGGCGGGTGCCCCAGTCGCGGCCCTCGCGCGGGGTGTACGCCTCGAAGATATCGCCCAGCGAGACGCCGGCGTTGCGGCCGATGTCCAGGAACAGGATGGACTCGGTCATCTGCATGGGGCGGGGGTCCTGGAAGGCCAGGATGCGGCCCTGCACGTCCGCCTGCACCTCGCGCGGCATCACCCCCACGGCCAGCGGGAAGCGGGCCAGCGGGAGCGCCAGGTCGTTGGGGCGCACCTGGTCGAACATCCCCACGATCTCCACCGTGGCCGTCTCGCCGTCCAGCGCCAGCACGTTGCCCGCGCCGGTGGGCGTGTAGAGGTGGCCGGCGCGCGCCACCTCGCGGCCGCGGCGCAGGAAGTGGAGCTGGTCGCCCACGCGCACGGAGCCCGGGTCCACGCGCACGAACACGCGCGCGTAGAGGTTGAGCTGCGGCGCCATGCGCGTGTCCACCACGGACTGGAAGACGGGCTCCACCAGCAGCCCCACCGGCCGCACCTCGCTGTCGCGCGCCACGAACGACGCCGCGTAGAAGTCGCCGGGGGTGATGGCGGTGCGCGCCGCCCGCTCGCCGATGAGCAGGCGGTTGCCCGGGTCTTCCTGGCGCTGCGGGTTGAAGGAGACGGTCTCGATCTCCGCCCCCACGCCGGGGATGACCAGGCGCTCGCCGGGGTAGATGAGGGCGGGGTCCTCGACCACGTCTGTGTTGAGCCGGAAGATCTCCGGCC
>DASTLD010000424.1:0-7268 GCA_035715345.1 Longimicrobium sp. | reverse complement strand
GGATGATGGGAGAAGCCGGGCGGGGATTTCGGCCACGATAGGCGCGTAACGAGGGGAAGTCAATCAAAACACGGCCGCGCACGTGATGCGGATGCCGCCGGACGCCTGCTGCGCCGCGGCGTGCGTCCGGGGCGATGGCTTCCGTACCCCTATTCCCTAATCCCTATTCCCTATTCCCTCTTCCCTCGTCCAGCTCGCGCGTCATCTCCACCATCGTCCGGCGGAACCCGGCGCGCGCGAAGAGGCGCTGCGCGGCGTCGTTGCCCTCCGCGCTGGAGAGCACGACCCGCGGCGCGCCCCGCGCCTCGAGCGCCGCCAGCGTGGCGTCCAGCAGCATCCGCCCCACACCGCGCCCGCGGTGGGCGGGATCGACCACGATGTCGTACAGCACGCCGGCCGGCCCGCGCAGCGCCATCCAGTCGAACCCCTCCACGCCCGCGTACGCGTAGCCGAGCACCGCGCCCTCCCGCTCCGCCACCAGCACGACGACGTCGCGCGCGCCGAGCTGCGTCCCGAGAAACGAGGCGTACCCCTGCTCCGTCCGCGCCGTGGCGGCGATGAAGCGCCGCGGGTCCAGGTCGTGGTGCGTCCGCACCAGCAGCGCGCCGAGCCGCCCGAGCGCCGGCAGGTCCGCATCCGCGGCCGGACGTATGGTGATGGACGGATCGTCGGATGATTGCACGTGGAGGCTGCTTTCGGATCGTAGTCCCGTCCGCCATGCATTGCGGCGCCGGGGGTGCGGGCCGCGCCGTTCACGCCGGGCGCGAGCCCAGGTCCTCGAGGCGCGCGTACGCCTCCTCGCGGAACTCGTCCAGGAGGCGCTCGACCGCGTCCGCGGGCTCGCCCAGCTCCTCCAGCAGCGCGCCGCCCAGGCGCAGGCTCCCCTCCACCAGCTCCGGGACTACGCGCGTGGCCCCGGCGGCTCCCAGCTCGCGCGAGTGCGTGGCGTCGCGGGCGCGCACCAGCACGGGCACCTCGGGCACCTCGGCGCGCAGGGCGGCCAGCGCGTGCCCCGCCGCGCGGGGATCGTCCAGCGTGACCACGGCGGCGGCGGCGCGGTGGATCCCGGCGGCGCGCAGCACCTCGCGGCGGCTGGCGTCGCCGAAGTAGACGGGGAGCCCCGCCGCGTGCGCCTCCTCCACCCGCGCCGCGTCCACGTCGAGCGCCACCCAGCCCGCGCCGCGCGCCTCCAGCAGCCGCGCCAGCGTGCGGCCCGACCGTCCGAACCCCGCGATCAGGACGTGGCGGGCCATCTCGCGCGTCTGCCGCTCGATGTGCGCGGCGCCGCCCTCGCGGGCGCGCTCCAGCCGCCGCGCCGCGCGCGCCCCCAGCGCGAACAGCAGGGGTGTGGCCGTCATGCTGAGCGCCACCACCAGCACGGCCACGGCCGCCGTCTCGCGGTCCAGGGCCCCGCCCGCCACGGCCAGGGAAAAGAGGACGAAGCCGAACTCGCCCGCCTGCGCCAGCGACAGCGCCACGCGCACCGCCGGCGCCGGCTCCACGCCGAACAGCCGGCACGCCGCCCAGGCCGCCCCCGCCTTGACCGCCAGCAGCCCCGCCAGGCCGCCCAGCACCAGCGCCGGCCGCGCGGCCAGGATGGAGACGTCCACCTCCATCCCCACCGTCATGAAGAAGAGCGCCAGCAGCAGCCCGCGGAACGGGAGGATGTCGCCCTCCACCTGGTGGCGGTACTCGGTCTCGGCGATCAGCAGCCCGGCCAGGAACGCCCCCAGCGCCATCGACAGCCCGGCCTGGGCCGTGAGCCACCCCACCCCCAGCACCACCAGCAGCGCCACGCCGGTGAACAGCTCCGGCGCGCGCGTCTGGGCCACCCGCCGCAGCAGCGGGCGCAGCACGAGCCGGCCGCCGAACACGATCAGCGCGAGGGCGGCGGCGGCCTTCAGCAGCGCCGAGCCCATGCCACCGGCCGCCCCGCCGCCGGCGGCGCCGCCCAGCAGCGGCACCACGGTCAGCAGCGGCACCACGGCCAGGTCCTGCAGGAGCAGGACGGAAAGGGCGATCCGCCCGGCGGGGGTGGCCAGCTCGCGCCGCTCGCCCAGCATCTGGAGGACCACCGCCGTGGACGACAGCGCCAGGCCGCCGCCCAGCACCACCGCCGCCTGCCATCCCAGGCCGGCCGCCGCGAGCGCCGCGGCGATGGCCGTGCCCGTGGCGGCCACCTGCACCGTGCCCAGGCCGAAGACGTGGCGCCGGAGCGCGGAAAGCCGCTCGAACGAGAGCTCCAGGCCCACGGCAAAGAGGAGGAACACCACCCCCAGCTCGGCCAGCGCCGCCACCCGCCCGGTTTCGACCAGCCCCAGCCCGTGCGGCCCCACGGCATACCCCGCGGCCAGGTAGCCCAGCACCGGGGTGATGCGCAGCCGCCGGAACACCAGCACCGCCGCCACCGCCGCCGCCAGGATCACCAGCACTTCGCCCAGCCCGCCGCCCCCGTGCGCCGGTTCCACTCTCCCCCTCCTCCATGGCCGCGCGGCCTGGCGAAGCGCCGGGCCGGACGGGCAATGTACTCGCGCGGAGCGGGCGTTGCATCCGCGGCGCGACCCGCGGCCCGGCCAATGGCGCCGGTACGCTACAGGGGGCAGAGCAGATGAGGGCGATCGTCCTGGACCGGCACGGCGGCCCCGGGGTGCTGCGCGTGCGCGAGGTTCCCGATCCCGTGCCCGGCGCGGGCGAGGTGCGGGTGCGCGTGGAGGCCATCGGCGTCAACTACGCCGAGGTGCTGTCGCGGAAGGGGCTGTACGGCTGGGCGCCGCGGCTGCCGTACACGCTGGGGATGGAGGCGGCGGGCCACATCGACGCGGTCGGCGCCGGCGTGGAGGGGCGCGCGGTGGGCGAGCGGGTCATCGCCGGCGCGCAGCACGGCGCCTACGCGGAGCGGATCGTGGTGCCCGAGCGGCAGGCGCTCCCCGCCGTCCCCGGCTTCTCGACCGACGAGAACGCCGCCGTCGCGGTGAACTACCTGACCGCGTGGGTGGCGCTCGTGGAGATGGCGCGGCTCCGCCCCGGCGACCGCGTCCTGGTCACCGCCGCGGCCGGGGGCGTGGGCACCGCGGCCGTGCAGATCGCCGCCCGCTTCGGCTGTGCCACGGTGGGCATGGCCGGCAGCGACGAAAAGCTCGCGACCATCCGCGCCCTCGGCGCCGAGTCGGCCGTGAACTACCGCCGCCCGGACTTCGCGGCACGCCTGCGCGAGGCCGCGGGTCCCGGACGCTTCGACGTGGTGCTGGAGGTGGTCGGGGGCGACGTGTTCCGCGCGGTGTGGCCGGTGCTGGCGCCGTTCGGGCGGGTGGTGGTGGCCGGGTTCGCGAGCCTGGCGCTGCGGAAGTGGAACCCGCTCTCCTGGCTGCGCACCTGGCGCGACCTGCCGAAGGCCGACATCCGCACGCTCGCGCCCGCGTCGGCCGGGCTGATGGGCACGCACGTCGGCTACCTGCTGGCGGACCCGCCGCGCCTGGCCCGCGTCTGGGGCGAGCTGATGGAGTTCATCGCCGCGCACGGCATCCGCCCGGTCGTGGGCGCCACCTTCCCCTTCGACCGGATGGCCGAGGCGCACCGGCTGATGGAGTCGCGCCGCAGCGTGGGCAAGATCGTCGTGCGGGTGTGAACGCGCGGTTCGGGTGATGCGGGATTCACATCCGGGCAGAAGTTCCGTATACTATCCCGGCCTTCCCGGGCCGCACACCGCTCGCTCTCCCCGTCCGGGCGTATGGATCGCGCCGCCGCGCGGCCATGCGGCACAGCGCATCCCATCCGTTTCCGCCCCGCATTCCCTGCTTCCCTCTTCGAGATGTCCATGCTCCGCATCCAGCTTCGCGGGCGCGCCGCGCTCCCGCCCGCCGTCCTCACGCTCCTGCTGGCGCTCGGCACGCCGGGCACCGCGGCCGCGCAGCAGGCATGCGATCCGCTGCCGACCGACGCCTCGGACCCGCTGCGCTACCAGCGGCTGGGGGACCGCTGCGAAGGAACGGTGGTCCGGCTGATGTCGTCCACCGTGCTCTTCCCGGTCTCGCTCACGGCCAACGACGCCAGCCTGGCTTCGCCGCCGAACGGCCCCGTGGTCCTGTCCTGGCCGCGCGCCCGGGGCAGCGGGGTGCGCCTGCGCGTGGTGACGCTCCACCGCGGCGTCAACTACCGGCTGGACCTGGCGCGGCCCGCCGCGGACACGGCGTACCGCTGGGACACCTCGCGGGCGCGCCGGGCCGGCGCCACGGCCGTTCCCGTCGGCGCGCTGGCCTGGACGACGCTTTCCATCTTCAGGCAGCCGATGCCGGTGCTGCTTCCGCTGACCGTGGGAGCGGGCGCCCGCCGCAGGGATTACCTGCTCACGCTGGTTCCGCAGGAGGACCTGCGCACGCTGCGCATCTCCGTCGCCCGGCTGGACGCCGGGGGAACGCGCGAGGTCCCGCTGGTGACCGACGAGCTGCTCCGGCTGGGCCCGTACCCGGCCAACAGCCCGATCCGCGTCCCGGTCCCGGGGGTGACGGAGCCCGGGCTGTACCACGTGATCGTGAGCGGGGAGCGGCGCCGCGCCGGCGCGGCCGGCCCCGCCGTCGCCGACGTGTGGATGCTCCACGCGCCGCCCCCGGCGCGATGAGGCGCCGGCGCCGGCCGCAGGACGACGCGCGGGAGCGGACCAGGCGGCGCCTGCGCGTGGCCGCGCTGGCGGTGGCCCTGGCGGTGAGCGCCGCCGCCCTCACCGCCTCGCTGGTGAAGGTGCGCCCCGCGCGCATCTCCGCCCTGGTGCGCGCCACCGGCGTGGCCTTTCGCGTTCCCCGCGCCCAGGTCCTCGCGGTGGACCTCGCGGCGCGCCGCGTCACCGTCTCCGGCGCCAGCCACGTCCTCCCGTCGGTGCCCGGCTGGGCACCGGAGCACGCGGAGACCGCGAACGGCCTGAACACGAGCATGGAGGCCGACAGCGGCGACGCGCTCACGCTCGGGGGAATTCCGCTCCCCGCCGGGTCGTCCGTCCGCGTGGAATCCACGGCGGAGGCGCGCACCTTCCGCGTGCACGTCACCTGCGCGCCCAGTTGCGACTCGGTGCCGGGCTTCAAGGTCGACGCCCGCGGGCCGGTGGCCGTCGTGTCAGCGGGCTTCGACGGCACGGCGGACTTCGGTTCGGGGCGGCCGGTTTGGTTCAGCTACGGCACGAAGGCGCTCACGGTGGAGGTCGAGCTTCTCGTGGTGCCGTTCGAGTCCGCGGAGCCGCTGGACATCGACGCGCTGCGGTTCGACCGGCGCACCGTGTACGCGGACCCGGTCGCGCCCCGGGAGCGCATCCTCTCCAGCGTCCGCGCCGGCACCATCCGGCTGGAAGACGTCCCCGGCAAGGAAATCCAGCTCCCGCGTGGGGAGGAGCTCCACCTGGACCTGCGCGCCGGCTCGCTGCGGCAGCTCACGCTCGACTCCGCGGCGCTGGAGGTGAACCTGCTCGCGAGCGCCGACGGCTTCGCGACCGGCACCACCCACCGCAGCCGGCTGCCCAGCCAGCTCGAGCGGCTGCACTCCCACCTGGGCCTGCACCTGGTGCTCGCCACCGTGCTGGCGGTGTTTCCCATCCTCTTCGGGCTGACGCGATGGTGGTTCGAGGGCTGATCCGGGCCTGGAGCGTCCCGGTCCTTTGCGCCGCGTGCGTGCTGGCGCCCGGCACCGGCGCGCACGCGCAGGTGCCCCTGCGGGTGTGGAGCGCGCGCGCGCTCGTCGTGCACGTCGCCACCCGCGGCACCGCCCCCGCCGCGCAGGCGCAGGCGGAGGCGGAGGACCCGTTCCTCGCCGGCCGGCGCGTGGAGGGTGCCGGCAGCGGCGTCATCGTGGGGCGGCGGCCGGGCGAGCTCATCGTCGCCACCGCCCGCCACGTGGTGCGCAGCGACGACGGGCGCGGGCCGATGTGGGACACGGTTGCCGTCGAGCTGCTCGACACGCCGCGATGGAGTGCGCGGCCCACGGAGATCCCCTGTGAGACCGAGCTGGACCTGGCCTTCCTGTCCGTGCCGGTGGCGGACAGCATGGCGGCCGTCCGGCGCCTGGACCCGTTGCTGGCGCGCCTGCCGCGGAGGGCGCCGCGGGAGGACGAGGTGGTGTACGCCGTCGGCAAGGAGTGGCGGGTGCCTTCGCCGGGTCGCCTGCGGGAGCGGCGGGAGGACGACGAGTACCTGTGGATCGAGACCGTGTACCTCGAACCCGGGTTCTCCGGCGGTGGGCTCTTCTCCGCGACGGGAGACCTGGTGGGGCTCACCTCCCGCGGGAACGCGCCGAGCCTGGTCGCCGTCGCCATCGACTCCGTGGCGGAGACGGCACGGCGGTGCGGCATCCCGCTGTCGCTGCGCCGCAGCCCGCCGGACTACCGGAGCTCCCGGGGACTGACCGTTGCCACAGCCGAGTCCCGGCGTGGAGATCCCACCATGTTCGTGCAACTGGAGTGGCTCCATGCGGCCTCCGAGTACTTCGCGGCAGGCGCAGGCCTGCGTACGTCCCTTGGCCCGGACCTGCAGACGATCGGTGTGAGCTACACGTTCCGGATGATGCTTTTCGCCGATCCTCGCGACGGGCGACCGGGCGAGTGGTTCCGCCCTGGTTTCGACGTCGGGCTCACATACGGCATCGAGGCCGGGCACCGCCGGACCGACTATGGCGGAGAGTTCGTCGATCCGGGGGCAAGGTCGCGCGCGGTGACGCATCTGGTAACCGAAACGTTCGTCCCCTTTTTCGTCGAGCTGGAACAGAGGGTCTACGCCGTCACCATCGGGGATGTCCAGGTCGGGGTGGCTGTGGCAGTAAAAGCGGCGTGGGATCTGGTGAACCGCCAGACCGTGCAAGACGGCACCTTAGGCCTTGCCTTCCGGCTACCGCGGTAATCGCCCTTACTTCTCTCATGCGCATCGCCACCCCGGTCCGCCTCCGGCTTCCCCTCGCCTGCGCGCTGCTCGCCGCGCTCGCGTCCTGCGACCTCCTGCTCATGCACAGCGACGGGCAGCGCCAGGTCGAGATCGTCCCCGCCGGCTGGCCATCGACGGTCAGCGCGGGAGATTCCGTGATCCTCCGCGTCGTGGTCCGCACCGAGGACTCGCTCGAGGTCGCGGCTCCCACGCTCTCCTGGAGCACGCCCTCCCCGGACGGCGCCCTGCTGTATCCGGCCGGGGCGGAGACCCAGCGGCTCGTCTACTTCCGCCGGGCCGGTCCCGTGGCCGTGCGCGTGGTCCTGAGCGGGACGGCCGCGTACAGCCCCGCCACCTTCGAGGACACCATCCACG
>DASTLD010000423.1:0-2707 GCA_035715345.1 Longimicrobium sp. | reverse complement strand
ACCTGATCCCCATCACCAACCGCGAGGGATTCCACACCTACTTTCCGCAGCTCCCGGACGACGTGCCGCTGCTGACGGCGGAGGACTACCGGAACTACACGGCCCGCCTGCGCGCCTTCCGCCCCTGGGTCGGCCAGTTCGTGGAGGTGATGCGCGAGGGCGTGCGCACCGGCATGGTGCTGCCGCGCGTGTCCATGGACGCCATCGTGAGCGCGGTGGAGCCGCACGTGGTGGCCGAGCCCGAGCAGAGCCTGCTGTGGAAGCCGTTCGCCAGCTTTCCCGCGACGGTGCCGGAGGGCGAGCGCGCGGCGCTGATGCAGGCGGGGCGCGAGGCCATCTCCACGTCGGTGGTGCCCGGCTTCCGCGACTTCCTGGAGTTCCTGCGCGCCGAGTACGTGCCCGCCGGGCGGCCGGGCATCGCCGCCAGCACCCTGCCGAACGGGCGGGCGGTCTACGAGCAGCGGACCCGCAGCTACACCACGCTGGACGTGACGCCGGACCAGGTGCACGAGACGGGGCTGCGCGAGGTGGCGCGCATCCGCGCGGAGATGGACTCGCTGATCCGCGCCACCGGCTTCACGGGCACCTTCCAGGAGTTCGTGCAGTTCCTGCGCACGGACCCGCGCTTCTACGTGGACACGCCCGAGAAGCTGCTGCAGCACACCAGCCTGGTGCTCAAGCGCATGGACGGCGAGCTGCCGCGGCTCTTCGGCAAGCTGCCGCGCATGCCGTACGGCATCAAGGAGATCCCCGCCTTCATCGCCCCCCGCACGACGACGGCGTACTACTCCGGTCCGGCGGGCGACTTCACCCGGGCGGGGACGTACTTCGTGAACACGTACGACCTCAAGAGCCGGCCGCTGTACGAGATCGAGGCGCTGAGCTTCCACGAGGCGGTGCCCGGGCACCACCTGCAGATCGCGCTGGCGCAGGAGATGGAGGGCGTGCCGCAGTTCCGCCGCTTCGCCAGCTTCACGGCGTTCGTGGAGGGGTGGGCGCTGTACGCGGAGAAGCTGGGCAAGGAGGTGGGCTTCTTTACCGACCCCTACAGCGACTTCGGGCGGCTGACCTACGAGATGTGGCGCGCCTGCCGGCTGGTGGTGGACACGGGGATGCACTACAAGGGCTGGACGCGGCAGCAGGCCATCGACTTCATGGCCGCCAACAGCGCGCTGACGCTGCTGAACATCACCAACGAGGTGGACCGCTACATCGCCTGGCCCGGGCAGGCGCTGGGCTACAAGATGGGGCAGATGAAGATCAGCGAGCTGCGGGCGGAGGCGGAGCGCGCGCTGGGCGAGCGCTTCGACGTGCGCGCCTTCCACGACGTGGTCCTCGGCAGCGGCGCGGTTCCGCTGACCGTGCTGGAGACCAACGTGCGCGAGTGGATCGCGTCGAAAAGAAACTGATTGAAGAACCTCACGCAGAGGGGAACCGAGAGGTTCAAAAGAGAGGACGCAGAGGAATCGATCAGTTCCTCCGCGTCCTCTCTTTTCAACCTCCGCGTCCTCTGCGTGAGGTTTTTTATCTCAGTGGTGCGCGTGGAGGGATGCGGCCGCGGCGGGGCAGGAGACGGTGGGGTTGAAGGGGGCGAACACGCCGCTGGGGTTGTCCTGCCACGCCCACACGTGCAGGTCGTAGTGCGCGAACGGCAGCCCGTGCCGCGCCGCGGGGTCGCGGTGGTCGTCGAAGGCCTGGCCGGCCAGGGTGGGAGGCGCGGCGTTCTGCGCGTCCCAGGCGTCCGCCTGCACGACGAACTCCACGCCCACCAGCGTGCGCCCGCCCGCGGGGGTGGGCGCGTACAGCAGCGCCTCGGGCTCGCGCGGGTTCACGGTGGCGTCCACCAGCGCGTTGCGGGCGTAGTGGAAGCCCATGGCGCCTAGGGTGGGATGGGCCACGCACGGGCCCGCGGGGGCGTAGCCCGCGGCCACGGCGGCGGACTCCACCTGGAAGTCGTCGGTGGCGCCGCGGATGGCGCGCAGGGTGCCCTCCAACCCGCCGGCGGTGGGAGAGTCGTCGCAGGCCGCGGCGCCCAGGAGGCAGGCGGCGGCCAGGGTGATGCGGATCGGGGTCGTGCGCATGGTTCGTCCTCCGGATGAGTGGTCCCGTCGCGAGCGCGAAAGTCGTTGCGCTCACGCCTGGAGAATGGGTAGCTTGCCTTACGGGGAGTTTACCCCCGCTTTATCGCACGGCGTGCGAAGGGCCTCCCTCCCATGCTCGATCTCCGCCTCCTGGGCGGCGCCGGCCTGCGCGACCCGCGCGGCACCGAGGTCCGGTCCGTCCTCCAGCAGCCCAAGCGCCTGGCCCTGTTGGCCTACCTGGCCGTGGCCCGCCCCCGCGGGTTCCACCGCCGCGACACCCTGCTGGCCCTGTTCTGGCCGGAGCTGGACCAGGCCGCCGCCCGCAACGCGCTGGGGCAGGCCGTCCACTTCCTGCGTCGCGAGCTGGGCGCGGAGGTGCTGGTCAACCGCGGCCGCTCGGAGCTGGCGCTGGCGGAGGGCGCCGTGCGCTGCGACGCGGCGGAGTTCGAGCGCGAGGCCGCCGGCGGCCGCGCAGAGCGGGCGATGGCGCTGTACGCGGGCGACCTGCTGGCCGGCATCCACCTGCCCGGCGCGCCGGAGCTGATGCAGTGGGTGGACGCGGAGCGCGCCCGCCTGCGCGCGCTGGCCGTCGCCGCGGCGCGGGGGCTGGGGGACGCGCGCGCCGC
>DASTLD010000422.1:0-3206 GCA_035715345.1 Longimicrobium sp. | reverse complement strand
GCCCGGCGTCGCGCTGCCTGGACCCGCGCCCGGGTGGGTGCCGTACGGAGGCGTCGAGGCGCCGCCCGTCGCACCCGGCGTGGAGGTGCCTCCGGTGGCGCCCGGCGTGGAGGCGCCGCTGGTGGAGGCGGACGAAGGCGCGCCGGAGCCGCCCGCCGCGCCGGCCTGGCCGCCTTCCGCGCGGTCGGCGCGCTCCTCGAACTCGCGGCGGATGCCGTCCAGCGCGCCCTGGATCTTGGAGAGCAGCGAGTCGATGCGCGGCTGCACCTCCGCGATGAACTCGTCCACCTTGGGACGGGCCCGGTCACGCGCGTCCCTGATCTTGGGCTTGATGTCCTCCAGCGCCGCGTCCACGCGCGTGTCCAGCTCCTGGAACGCCGCCTTGACCTTGGGCCGGATCTCGCTCAGCACGGACTCGATGCGCGCGTTCAGCTCCTGCAGCGGGTCGCGGCGCGCCGCGTCGTCCGCCGCGCCGGGGCCGCTGCCCGCGCCGCCGCCGTATCCCCCGTTCCCACCGCCGGTGCTGCCGGTGGAGCCGCTGCCGGCCGGGCCGCCGCCGTCGGCGTATCCCCCGCCATATCCCGGGCCGGAGCCCGCGCCGCCGCCCGGGCCGTACGGATTCTGGTCGCTCATGTCGATCTCCCGTCTCTGGAAAGCCGCTGACGCCGGAGGGTTTCCGGCGGCGCCCGGACTACGTGCCCCGGGAGAGCGGGTTTCGCACGCACCCGCCGTGCCCGCCTTTCTCGACAGGATGGCGAGAGTGTGCCATATTGGCCGCTTGCACCACGTTCACCCAGAGATCGGACGGAACCCCCGATGGCCACCGTTGAGCTACCCACCGCCGGCGCCCCGCTGACGGTGCTTTCCGAGGACGAGCAGATGTTCCGCGACCTGGTGCGCCAGTTCGCGGAAGAGTCCGTGCGCCCGCGCGTCACGGAGATGGACGAGCACCAGCGGATGGACCCCGAGCTCATCCCCCAGTTCTTCGAGCTGGGGCTGATGGGCATCGAGGTGCCGGAGGAGCTGGGCGGCACCGGCGCCTCGTTCTTCACCGCCGCGCTGGTGGTGGAGGAGCTGAGCCGGGTGGACGCCAGCGTGGGCGTGTTCGTGGACGTGCAGAACACGCTGGTCAACAACGCCTTCCTGCGCTGGGGCTCGGAGGACTTGAAGGCGAAATACCTGCCGCAGCTCGCCGCGGAGAAGGTGGGCGCCTACGCGCTGTCGGAGGCGGGCTCCGGCTCGGACGCGTTCGCGCTGGCCACGCGCGCGGTGGCGGCGGACGGCGGCTTCCGGCTGACCGGGCGCAAGCTGTGGATCACCAACGGCGGCGAGGCGGAGGTGTTCATCGTCTTCGCCAACGCCAGCCCGGAGCAGGGCTACAAGGGCATCACCGCCTTCATCGTGGAGAAGGAGTTCGCCGGCTTCTCCGTGGGCAAGAAGGAGGACAAGCTCGGCATCCGCGCCTCGTCCACCACGGAGCTGGTGCTGGAGGACGTGTTCGTGCCCGCGGAGAACGTGCTGGGCCAGGTGGGCAAGGGATACAAGACGGCCATCGAGACGCTGAACGAGGGCCGCATCGGCATCGGCGCGCAGATGATCGGCATCGGGCAGGGCGCGCTGGAGGCCACCGTGAAGTACGTGCAGGAGCGCGAGCAGTTCGGCAAGCGCATCGGCGACTTCCAGGGCGTGCAGTTCCAGCTCGCGCAGATGGCCACGGAGCTGGAGGCGGCGCGGCTGATGGTGTACAACGCGGCGCGGCTCAAGGACGCGGGGCAGCCGTTCCTGCAGGAGGCGGCGATGGCCAAGCTGTTCTCCTCGCAGGTGGCGCAGCGCATCGCCAGCCAGTGCATCGACCTGTTCGGCGGCTACGGCTTCACGCGCGAGTACCCGGTGGAGAAGTACTACCGCGACAGCAAGATCGGCACGATCTACGAGGGCACCAGCAACATGCAGCTCCAGACCATCGCCAAGAACCTGATGCGATGAGCGGCTGCGCGTCCCCTCCGTCCGCGTGGAAGGCCCCGGCTCGCCGGGGCCTTCTGCGTTGCGGCTCCCGTTCGGCGCCGGAATTGGGGGCGGAGGGGTGACGGCGTGGCCGTAGCCGGGCTGCTGATCGCTGCGGTCATCGGGCTGTCGCTCGGCCTGCTGGGCGGCGGCGGGTCCATCCTGACCGTGCCCGTGTTCGTCTACGTGCTCGGCTTCGGCGCCAAGCAGGCCATCGCCATGAGCCTGGCCGTGGTGGGCGCCACCAGCCTGGCCGGCGCGCTGGGCCACTGGCGCGCGGGCAACGTGCGGCCGCGCGTGGCGCTGGTCTTCGGCGCGCTGGCCATGGTGGGCGCGTACGCGGGCGCGCGGCTCTCCGTCTACTTCAGCGGCAACGCGCAGCTCCTGCTCTTCGCGGCGGTCATGCTGATCGCCGCCGCGTTCATGTTCCGCGGGCGCGGGGCGGAGGCGCCTTTGCCGACCGGCGGCGCCGACCGGCGCCGGGTGCCGCTGGCGCGCATGATGGTGCCCGGCGTGGCGGTGGGGGTGGTGACGGGGCTGCTGGGCGTGGGCGGCGGCTTCATGATCGTGCCCGCGCTGGTGCTGCTGGCGCGCGTGCCCATGAAGCAGGCGGTGGGCACGTCGCTGCTCATCATCGCCATGAACTCCGCGGCGGGGTTCGCGGCGTACCTGGGGCGCGTGCGCATCGACTGGGAGTGGATCGGCGCGTTCACGCTGGTGGCCATCTGCGGCGTGGCGGCGGGCACGCACCTGGTGCGCTACGTGTCGCAGGAGCGGCTGCGGCGCGGGTTCGCTGCGTTCCTGGTGGCGATGGCGGGCTTCATCCTCTACCACAACCGCGCGGCGCTGCTGCCGGGCTCCGTGGCGCAGGCCGCCGCGCCCGGCGCGTCCGCATCACCCTGACCGACCCGATGAGGAACGCGGGATGATCGTCCAGCGGTTCTACGATCCCAAGCTGGCGCAGGCCAGCTACCTGCTCGGCTGCTCCGAGTGCGGCGACGCCGTCGTCATCGACCCGTCGCGCGACGTGCAGCAGTACGTGGACGCCGCCGCCGCGGAGGGCGTGCGCATCCGCGCTGTCACCGAGACGCACATCCACGCGGACTTCGTCTCCGGGAGCCGCGAGCTGGCGGACCGCACCGGCGCGCGGCTGTACCTGTCCGCGGAGGGCGGGCCGGACTGGAGCTACGCCTTCGCGGCGG
>DASTLD010000421.1:0-25354 GCA_035715345.1 Longimicrobium sp. | reverse complement strand
GCCGGCGGTTGAAACCGCGCCTCCAGAAGCACGAAGTCCGCCTGCGCGGACTTAACGGGGAAGTGCAGCGTGCGGAGCGAAATGCCCGCATTTCCATGGTAGAGACGCCCCGCCGGGGCGTCTCTACGCGGGCGGCAGGGCACGCGGGACGGGGCGCTGCGCGCAGACGGAAAGCCCCTCCCCCGAAGTCGGGGGAGGGGTTTGGGGAGGGGGCCTCCGCGGTCGAGAGGCAGCTTGCTATCGTGAGATGACATCGGCCGAATGATCTTCCAGAACCTCCGCGACTTCCTGCGCCACCTGGACCGCACGGGGCAGCTCGTGCGCGTGCGCGAGCCCGTGTCGGTGGACCTGGAGATGGCGGAGATCGCGGACCGCACCATGAAGCTGCCCGGCGGCGGCCCGGCCCTCTTCTTCGAGAAGCCGGTGCTGATGGACGGCACCATCAGCGACATGCCGGTCGCCATCAACATCTTCGGGAGCTGGCGGCGCATGGCGGCCGCGCTGGGCGTGCGCGACGTGGAGGAGCACGCCCGCCGCATCGCGGAGCTCATCAAGCCCGAGATCCCCAAGGGGCTCTGGGGCAAGATGCAGATGCTTCCCAAGCTGGCGGAGCTGGCCAAGGTCCCTCCCCGCCCCTTCAAGGGCAAGCCGCCCTGCCAGGCGGTCATCCTCCGCGAGGGCGAGTTCGACCTGACGCGCCTGCCCGTGCTACGCACCTGGCCGCTGGACGGCGGGCCGTTCATCACCCTGCCGATGGTGGTGACGCGCGACCCGCAGACGGGCATCCAGAACATCGGCATGTACCGCATGCAGGTGTTCGGGCCCGACTCCACCGGCATGCACTGGCAGCGGCACAAGGGCGGCGCCGCCCACTACCGCGCCTGGAAGTGCGGGCCCGGCGGGCTCATGCCCGTGGTCGTCGCGATCGGCGGGGACCCGGCCACGATGTACACGCCCAGCGCGCCGCTGCCGCCCGGCATCGACGAGTACCTGTTCGGCGGCTTCCTGCGCCGGGAGCCGGTCTACACGGCCAAGGCCATCACCACGGACCTGACCATCCCCGCGCAGGCGGAGATCGTGCTGGAGGGGTACGTGGACACGGACGAGGAGCTGGCCATCGAGGGGCCCTTCGGCGACCACACGGGCTTCTACACGCTGGAGGAGCTGTATCCCACCTTCCACGTGACCACCGTCACCATGCGGGAGGACCCGGTCTATCCCGCGACGCTGGTAGGGCGGCCGCCGGTGGAGGACGTGTACCTGGGCGGCGCCACGGAACGCATCTTCCTGCCGCTGGCGAAGCTCACGATCCCCGAGATCGTGGACTACCACATGCCCCCGGAGGGCGTGTTCCACAACCTGGTCTTCGTCTCGATCAGGAAAGAGTACCCGGGGCAGGCGTTCAAGGTGATGAACGGGCTCTGGGGGCTGGGGCTGATGTCGCTGGCCAAGGTGATCGTGGTGGTGGACGAGTGGATCGACGTGCGGAACGTGTCGGAGGCGTGGTGGTACGCGCTCGGCAACATCGATCCCGAGCGCGACGTGCGGTTCACCATGGGGCCGGTGGACGTGCTCGATCATTCCAGCCGGGGCTTCACCTACGGCAGCAAGATGGGCATCGACGGGACGCGGAAGTGGAGCGAGGAGGGCTTCACGCGCCCCTGGCCGGAGATGATTGAGATGTCGGCCGACGTGAAGGAGCACGTGGACGCGCTCTGGTCGCGGCTGGGGATCGAGGCGATCGATTGAGATATGATGGAGAGAGTGATTTAGAGCATCCCATCGCGCGCGAGTGTAGTTGCCCGCGGCAGCGTCTCGTGCCGCCCGGCGATTGAAATCGCGGCTACGAAAACGTGATGTCCGCCTGCGCGGACGGGTTCCGCGTGCGGGTGAGACCGGTGTAAGGAGTGGAGATGGGCGACAAAGTCGCACCCGGCGTCGAGAACTGGCGAGAGTGGCGGCGTGTTGGCGACTACGTCGTCATGCCGCCAGGGACCACAACCGCCGATTGTTTTGCAGTGACGTGGGAGCTGACGTGCGAGAAGTACGGCATGGATCCCCAGAACCCGCCGCCGCTGCGCCGTGACATCCTGACGATTGTGCGGCATCCGCAGGAATAGGAGCGGAGATGAGCGAGAGAGTGATGGAAGGACAGCACATCGGGGGGCGGGGGCGGCTGGTGGATTATTCCAACCTGGTCAAGCTGCCGCACACGGTGTTTGCCATGCCGTTCGCGCTGGTGGGAGCCACGCTGGCGTCGTACCGCTTCCGCGTGGAGGCCAGCGACATCCTGTTGATCCTGGCGGCCTTCACCTCCGCCCGGTTCGCGGCCATGGGGTTCAACCGCATCGTGGACCGCGTGATCGACGCGCGCAACCCGCGCACGCGTATGCGCGAGATCCCCGCGGGCAAGCTGACCGTGCGCCAGGCCTCCATCGCCGTGGTGGCGGCGAGCGGAATCTTCTTCCTGTGCGCGGCGCTGCTCAACCCGCTGTGCCTGGTGCTGGCGCCGTTCGCGCTGGGGTGGATCCTGTTCTACTCGTACACCAAGCGCTTCACGCGCTGGGCGCACCTGGTGCTGGGCGCTGCGCTGGCCATCGCGCCGGTGGGGGCGTACCTGGCGGTGGCCGGGCGCTGGAGCCAGCCGGCGTCCGCGCTGGTGGTGCTGGCGGGGGCGGTGCTGTGCTGGGTGGCCGGGTTCGACATCCTCTACTCGCTGCAGGACATGGACTTCGACCGGCGCGAGGGGCTGCACTCGGTGCCGGCGGCGCTGGGCGCGCATGGGGCGCTGGCGGTGTCGCGCGCGCTGCACGCGGTGTGCGCGGCGCTGTTCGTGGTCCTGGGCGTCATCCTGGGCCGGGGCGCGCTCTACTTCGTGGGTGCGGGGCTGCTGGCGCTGATGCTGGTCTACGAGCAGAGCCTGGTGAAGGCGGACGACTTTTCCCGCATCGACGCGGCGTTCTTCAACATCAACGGCATCATCTCCGTCGCGTTCTTCGTGATGGTCCTGGCCGAGAGGCTGCTGGCGTGAGGACCGCGCCCGACGCACCGATCACCTTCGGGATCACCGGCGCGTCGGGCGCCCCGTACGCGGTGCGCCTGCTGCGCGCGCTGAACGAGGCGGGCGCGGCGGTGCGGCTCATCGTCTCCGGCTACGGCTGGCGGCTGCTGGCGGAGGAGAGCGGCATCGACGGCGAGGCGGCCCTGCGCGCCGCCACCGGCGACTGGAGCCGGGTGGAGCTGTACGACGCGCTGGACCGCGGCGCCACGCCGGCCTCCGGCTCCGCCCCCTCGCGGGGGATGGTGGTGTGCCCGTGCTCCATGGGCACGCTGGCCTCCATCGCCGCGGGCACGTCGCGCAACCTGGTGGAGCGCGCGGCGGACGTGGCCCTCAAGGAGCGCCGCCCGCTGGTGCTGGTGCCGCGCGAGACGCCGCTCTCGCTCATTCACCTGGAGAACATGACGCGCCTGACCCGCGCGGGCGCCACCATCCTGCCCGCCGCGCCGGGCTTCTACCATCGCCCGCGCTCCATCGACGACATGGTGGACTTCGTCGCGGCGCGCATCCTGGACCACCTGGGCGTGGAGCACGCGGTGGGGCGGCGGTGGAAGAGCGGGGAACGGCCGGGATCGGACGACGGGCCGGCGGCCGGCGGCTGACCACTGTCCGGGATCGGGCGGGCCGCGCGTTTCCTGGCGAAGAAGGTCCCGCGGCCACGCCTCACCAGAAATCGCTCATGCGCACACGCATCTTCCGCATCCTCCCCCTACTGCTGGTCCTGGCCGGCGCCGGCTGCGCCCGTAACACGGCCGGCATCGACTCCTCCATCACGGCGTGGGCCGATGGCGGCGACATCGTGGTGAAGAACCACACCACGCGCCCGGTCTACTACATGGCGGTGGACCAGGAGCTTCTCGCGGTGATGCTCTGGGCGCCCTGCGACGATCCCGAGACATGCGAGAGCATCCCGGCCGGCGGCGCGGTGCGCATTCCGCGCACGGAGATCGGCGGGGTGCGGGCGGAGACGCGCGTCGTGGCGGTGCACGCCTGGCACCTGGTGCCGGAGGGCGCCGGCTACGCGGTCGTGATGGTGGGCGGCGCGCAGGTCGAGCTCTGACCGCATGCGCGTCGGCATCATCTCCGACACGCACGGGCTGCTGCGGCCGCAGGTGTTCGACGCCTTTGCGGGCGTGGAGCACATCCTCCACGCCGGCGACGTCGGGCCGCTCGACATCCTCACGGAGCTGGAGGCCATCGCCCCCGTGACTGCGGTGTGGGGGAACACGGACGGCTTCGACGTGCGCGGGCGGGTGCCGGAGATCGCGCGGGTGGAGCTGGGCGGCGTGGCGGTGGTGGTGCTGCACGGGATGCAGCTCGGCTCGCCCACGCCGGCGACGGCCGTGGCGGCGCACCCGGATGCGGGGCTCGTCGTCTTCGGCCACTCGCATCGCCCCGTGATCCAGCAGGTCGGCCCGACGCTCGCGGTCAACCCCGGGAGCGCCGGGCCGCGCCGCTTCCGGGACCCGGTCACGGTCGCCATCGCGGAGCTGGCGGACGGCGCCGCGTCCGCCCGGCTGGTGCACCTGCTGGGGGAGGGGTGATGGCGGAGCGCACCCTCCGCATCCGTGCGCTCGCGCGCGGCGTGACGCTCCCGGACCGGGCGACGCCGCTGCAGGTGGTGCAGCGAGAGCTGGCCCTGCTCCCCGGCGCGCCCATTCCCCCGCGGTGGGCGATGCGGGACGTGCTCGCGCGCGGCCACGGGGTGCAGGAGCCGGCGGAGTGGGACGCGTTCGAGGCCACCGACGACGAGCTCGCCGGGATCGAGGCGGCGCTGGAGGATGCCGGGTTCCGCCGGGAGGCGTGCCCGGAGTGGATCGAGACTCCGCGGCAGTGGATCGCGTGGGCGCACGCGGTCCATTTCCACGCACCGCCGCGGCGGTACGTCACGCTTTCGGAGCGCGAGCACGCGCTGGGCGAGGACATCTGCCGTGCACTGGACGGCGGCGACGAGGAGCGCGCAAACCGGCTGCACGTCGAGCGGCTCGGGGTCGGCAGGAAGCTGCAGCGGCTGATGCGGGGCCTTCCATGACCCGCGTCCGCCTGCTCGCGGCGGCGGCGTGCTGCGCCCTGCTCGCGGCCGCGGCGCCGCTGCGCGCGCAGGGGAGGGACGCGGTGCTGCGCGCCATCCACGAGGAGGGGATGCAGCGCTCGGCGCTGGAGCCGCTGGCGCAGGCGCTGCTGGACTCCATCGGGCCGCGGCTGACGGGCTCGCCGGGTCAGGCTGCGGCGCATCGCTGGGCGGAGGGGGTGCTGGCGGGGTGGGGCGTCGCCGCGCGCAGCGAGCCGTACGGGCGGTGGGAGGGGTGGGAGCGGGGCGTCACCCACGTGGACCTGCTGGAGCCGCGCGTCCGCACGCTGGAGGCGCGGCTGCTGGCGTGGAGCCGCGGCACGGACGGCCCCGTCACCGGCGGCGTGGTCCATCTCCCCGACCCCGGCGACGCGGCGGCGTTCCAGGCGTGGCTGGCCGGCGCGCGGGGCAAGTGGGTGCTGATGAGCCCCACGCCCGCGACGTGCCGTCCCATCGAGAACTGGCAGCGCTGGGCGCAGCCGCAGACGCTGGCGCGGCTCGCGGCGGAGGTGGCCGCGGCGGACACGGCGTTCGCGCGGCGGGTGCGGGGCACGCGGATGAGCGGCCAGCGGCTGGCGATGGCGCTCGGCGCGGCGGGTGTGGCGGGGCTGCTGACGACGGACTGGACGGGTGGATGGGGGACGGAGTTCGTCCACGCCGCCTGGCCGGGGCTGGTGATGCTGAGCGTGGGGTGCGAGGACTTCGGCCTGCTGGCGCGGCTGGCGGAGCGGCGCCAGGGTCCGGTGATCCGCGTGGATGCGCGGGTCCGCTCCACGGGCCTGGCCCCCGCCATGAACACCGTCGGTGAGATCCGCGGCCGCGCGCTGCCGGGCGAGTACGTGGTGCTCTCCGCGCACTTCGACTCGCGGGACGCGGCCTCGGGCGCCACGGACAACGGCAGCGGCGCGCTGGTGATGATGGAGGCCATGCGCATCCTGCGGCAGGTGTATCCGCGCCCCAACCGCACCCTGCTTGTGGGCCACTGGAGCGGCGAAGAGCAGGGGCTCAACGGCTCGCGCGCCTTCGCGGAGGACCACCCGGACGTCGTCGGCGGCATCCAGGCGCTGCTGAACCAGGACACCGGCACGGGGCGCATCGACCGCATCTCCCTGCAGGGGTTCACCGGCGCGGGTGCGTTCCTGCGGCGCTGGCTGGCGCGGGTGCCGGCGGAGCTGGCGGACGGCATCGCGCTCGACGACCCGGGGCTGCCCAGCGCGGGGTCCAGCGACCACTCGTCGTTCGTGTGCCGCGGAGCGCCGGGGCTGTGGCTGCTGTCGACGTCGTGGGATTACGGCACCTACACCTGGCACACCAACCGCGACACCTACGACAAGCTGGTGTTCGCGGACCTGCGGCGGAACGCGGTGCTGCTGGCCATGCTGGCGTACCTGGCCGCGGAAGACCCGGAGCGGGTGCCGCGCACGCGGCGCGAGCTGCCGGCGAACCCGCAGACCGGCGCGCCGGGCACCTGGCCCCGCTGCCTGCCCGCCGAGCGGGGGTGATGCGGGGCGGGGTGATGGCGGGCATTCGTGAACGCCATCGGGACCCGGCGCCGCCTGGCGATTGAAATCGCGGCAACGAAAACGTGAAGTCCGCCTGCGCGGACTGAACGGGGGAGTACCGTGTGAGGGCGCGGGGAGCCGCGCATGTCCATGGTAGAGACGCCCCGGCGGGGCGTCTCTACGGGGCGTGGGGGATCGAGGCAGCCTGCTCCGTACGCGTCACAGCAGTTCCACCACCAACCAGGGAACCGATGAAGAGGATCGCGCTGTTGGCGATGGGCGCCGCGGCCGTGCTGGCCGGGCCCGTGGCCGCGCAGGAGTGGACCACCAACGATCCCGTGCTGCGCGCCATCTGGGACGAGGGGATGAACCGCTCGCAGCTCCAGGTGCTGGGACAGGCGCTGCTGGACTCCATCGGGCCGCGCCTGACGGGCTCGCCGGGGCAGCGCAGCGCCAACGACTGGGCCGTGGCGCGCTACGCGGAGTGGGGCATCCCCGCGCGCAACGAGCAGTACGGCACCTGGCGCGGCTGGCGGCGCGGCTACACGCACGTGGACCTGGTTCAGCCCCGCGTACGCACGCTGGAGGGGCAGATGCTGGCGTGGAGCCCCGGCACGCAGGCGCCGGTGGAGGCGGGCGTCGTCATCCTCCCGGACCTGGCGGACTCCGCGGCGTTCCGCGCCTGGCTGCCCAGCGCGCGCGGCAAGCTGGTCCTCATCTCGTTCCCGCAGCCCACCTGCCGTCCGGACGACAACTGGGAGCGCTGGGCCATTCCCGCGGACTTCGAGCGGATGAAGGCGGAGCGCACCGCGGCCAACCAAGCGTGGACGCAGCGCATCCAGCGCACGGGCCTGACCACGCGGGAGCTGCCGGTGCGGCTGGAAGAGGCGGGCGCCGCGGGCATCCTGACCAACACCTGGTCGGCGGGATGGGGCGTGGACAAGATCTTCAACGCCCGCACCCAGCGCGTCGCCACGCTGGACCTGAGCTGCGAGGACTACGGCCTGGTCTACCGCCTGGCGCAGAACGGCGACGGTCCCGTGCTGCGCATCGACGCGCGCGCCGAGTTCCTGGGCGACGTTCCCGCGATGAACACCATCGCCCAGGTGCGCGGCAGCCGTCTGCCCGACGAGTACATCCTGCTCAGCGCCCACTACGACTCGTGGGACGGCAGCTCCGGCGCCACGGACAACGGCACGGGGACGCTGGTGATGATGGAGGCCATGCGCATCCTGCGGAAGGTGTATCCCAACCCGCGGCGCACGGTGGTCTCCGGCCACTGGAGCGGCGAGGAGCAGGGGCTGAACGGCTCGCGCGCGTTCGCGGAGGACCACCCGGAGATCGTGCGGGGGCTGCACGCGCTGTTCAACCAGGACAACGGCACCGGGCGCATCCGCAACGTGTCCATGCAGGGGTTCACGGGTGTGGCGCCGTACTTCCGCCGCTGGTTCGCGGCCATGCCGCAGGCGCTCACCGACAGCCTGCGCGTGGACGACCCCGGCATGCCCAGCGGCGGCGGATCGGACAACGCGGCGTTCGTGTGCTACGGCGCGCCCGCATTCGGCCTGGGATCGTTGTCGTACGACTACGGTACCTACACCTGGCACACCAACCGCGACACCTACGACAAGATCGCCTGGGACGACGTGCGGCGGAACGCGGTCATGGTGGCCATGCTCGTGTACCTGGCCGACCAGGAGGAGCGTCCCCTGCCGCGCGACCGGCGGACGGAATTCCCGGTCAACCAGCAGACGGGGCAGCCGGGCGCGTGGCCGACCTGCCAGACGCCCGCGCGGACCGCCGCGCAGAGCACGCGGTAACCGCCAAGTGCGGACTCACGCAGAGCCGCGGAGGACGCAGAGAACTACGGGAGCGCGAGAGAAAAAAAGCCCTCCCCCGAAGTTGGGGGAGGGTTTGGGAGGGGGCCTCCGCCCACGGGAGGCAGCCTGCTGCAATGGAACGGAGGCCGGGAATGCATCCCGGCCTCCGTTCTTCATCACCCGGTCACTCCCCGCCGGTGGTGTCGCGGCCGGTGGTGTCGGGCTGGAAGTACTCGATCAGCGAGTCCACGTTCACCGGCTTGGCCCCGCCGGTGGTGTCGCTCGGCGCGGGGTCGATGCGCCTGAGCGTGACCATGGCCACCTCCGGCGGCGCGCCGAAGCGCACGGGGACGAAGCTGTACCCCACGCCGCAGGTGGCGAAGAGGGTGCTGCCGCGGATGCGCCAGATGCGCGTGCGCGTGGGGTCCGGCGTGCCGGGAAAGACCTCGGAGTTGACCCACACCAGCCGCGGCGTGCCCGGCACCTCCGTCTGCCCGCAGAAGGTGTGGCCGGACAGGATGGAGGGATACTTGTCGCGCGGCACCGCGTACGCCGTGACCGGCATGTGCGACAGCAGCACCGGCGTGCGCGGCCCGCCCGGCACCCCGCCGAAGATCTCCGCCTGGCGCCACTCCGGCTTGAGCGGCGTGAACGGGTCCACCCCGCCGATGTACGCCGTGTCGCGCCCGCGCACGAAGGGGGCGCGCTGGTTGCGCAGCACCCGCACCCCGCTGCGCGCCAGCGCCTCCGTGGCGCGCAGCAGCGTGCTGTCCGGCCCCTCCACGTCCTGCTCCGCGTCCGTGTGCCCCAGCACGGCGAACACCGTCCGCCCGCGCAGCGGCTCCAGCACGCGGTCCAGCGCGGCGTAGTCCCGGCCGCGCGCCACGTAGTCGCCCAGCAGGACGAAGAGGTCCGGCTTCTCCGCCACGGCCCGCTCCACCGCGGCGCGGGCCACGTTCACGTTGTCCGGCCACAGACCCAGCTGGAAGTCGGAGAGTGCGGCGATGCGCATGCCGTCCCACCCCTTGGGCAGGTCGATGACGTCGATCTCCACCGGCACCACGCGCACGTTCTCCGCCGCCAGCGCCCCGTACGGCGAGCGGGGGCGCGTGGCGGCGGAGTCGGCGGCGGTATCGCGCGCGCCGCCCTCCCCGCCGCAGGCGGCGAGCAGGGCGCAGGACGAGACGAGCAGCAGGGGGAAGCCGCGCAGGCTCCGCATGGACAGGCTCCGGCGGTGGACCAGGGAAGGATCGCGATTCGGCGGCCCCTGCGGGTGCAACCGGGGTGCCACGCGGCTCAGGCGCTGAGCGGCAGGTCCTCCAGCGACGCGGGCGCCACCGTGTTCTCCATCTCTCCCGGGTGCACGCGGAACCAGCTGGCCAGCAGCAGGATCTCGTCCACCTGGTGGCGCGGCACCAGCGCGCCGCCCGCCTCCGGCCGCCCGAAGTGCTCCGCGCAGGCGCGCTCCAGCCGCCGCCGCTCCGGCGCGCTGCGCGGCGCGGGCAGGCAGGCGCGCACCGTCCCCCGCCGCACCAGGTACACGCGGTCGTCGCCCTCCACGCCGGGCACGCGGTAGAGGAAGGTGAGCCGGTCCAGCGCCTCGCGCAGCCGCGCGAACTCCTCGCGCAGCCCCTGCAGGCGGTTCAGCCGGTCGCGCAGCAGGGCCGCGTACTCGAACTCCCAGCGCGCGGCGGCGGCGTCCATCCGCTCGCCCAGCCAGCGCAGCGGCTCGTCGGCGTTGCCCTCCAGGAAGGCGCGCGCCAGGTCCACCCGCGCGCGGTAGTCCGCCTCGCTGCAGCGCGCGGCGCAGGGGCCCATGCACAGCCGCAGCTCGAAGCGGTGGCAGCGCGGGGTGTGCTCGAAGCTGAACAGGTCCGGCTGGTCCGCGAAGCGGATGGGCGTGCTGACCTGGCAGTCGCGCAGCCCCAGCAGGTCGTTCAGCTCGCGCACCGCCTCCTGCACCCGCCTGCCGCCCCGGAACGGCCCGTAGTAGCTGGCCGCGTCGTCGCTCACCGCGCCCACCACGAAGAGGCGCGGCGCCTTGCCCCCGGTGAGCTTGAGGAAGCTGAAGCGGCCGTCGCGCTTGTGCTGCACGTTCAGCCGCGGGCGGAAGCGCTTGATCAGCTCCAGCTCGCGCAGGAGCGCGGCGAACTCGCTGGGCTGGTACTCCCAGGTCAGCGACTGGGCCGCCCCGGCGATGTGGTGCTGCTTCTCTCCCCGCCGGGCCCGGCAGTAGGAGAGCAGGCGCGTGCGCAGCGACTTGGACTTGCCCACGTACAGCACCTCGCCGTCCGTTCCCAGCATCTGGTACGTGCCGGGCCGGTTGCGTGCGTCGCCCACGAAGACGCGCAGGGGGTGCGGAACGGATGGCTTTGCCACGGGACGCGCGGAGGGAAGAAAAGCCGAATCCAGTCGAAAGTAGCGCTCCGCGCGGGCCAGCGAAAGCCCGCCGCCGCACGTCTGCAACCGGAGCACATCACCAAAACAATTTAAAAGTCCTGAAAAGATTAGATATGCAGAATTGGTTTGCGCGCCTGCAAAAAAGGCGTTATTCTCCGCGGGGATCGCAAGGTCGCAAAACGGACGATAAACAGACGCTGCAGGGGAATCCGCCCCCGCGCGCGTGCGATCTTCCACGCGTCCCCCCCAACCGACCACCACCCCGGAGGAGCCCCATGAAACCCTATCGTGCACTGCTCGCGGCGCTGGCCGTGATGCTGGCCGCCACCGCCTGCAGCGCGGACAAAATGACCGCGCCGGACCCGGAGAACCCCGTCTACAGCGGGATCATCGGGTCCGGCGCGGGCCGCAGCGACCCGGAGCCGGTGTCGGCGGAGCCGACCAGCGTGCCCTGAGCCGCTACGTGTGCGGGCTCAGGCGACCGCCTGGGCCTTGCTGAGCGTCCGCACCATGTCTTCCGCCAGGGCGTCGGCGGCGTGGGCCACCTCGCGCCCCGCCCCCGTCGCCCGCCGCGACTCCACCGCCCGGTGGTGCCGCACGGAGTCCAGCAGCGACTCCGCCGTCAGGCGGATCTTGGCCTCGTTGCGCCGGGAGCCGATCTCCAGCGCCTCGCGGGCGGCGCTCTCCGCCCGGTCCCACAGGCTCAGGCTGGCCGCCCCGTGCGCCAGCTCCAGCAGCGCCTGGGCCGCGGTCTCGTCCACCGAGCCGTCGCGCAGCAGGTCGAACGCCCGGTCCCACGCGGTGCGGAAGCCCTCGCGGTCGCCCGTGGCGCCGGCGGCGCGCGCCAGGTTGGCCATGGTCATCAGGCGGATGGGCTGCTCGTCCAGGTGCGGCAGCACGGAGTGCAGCACCGGCACCGCGCGGCTGAAGTTGCCCTGGGTGATCCACCAGTACGCCACGTCGTGGGCCAGGCGCGGCAGCAGGTCGCTGCCCGGGCCGTAGGCCTCGAACGCGGCGCGGGCCAGCTCCTGCGCCTCTTCCACCCGCTCCGCCTCCACGGCCACGCCGAACAGGTCGTGCAGCGCGCAGGCCTCCACCGCGTGCAGGCTGTTGCGCTTGGCGGCGCGCACCGCGCGCACCAGGAAGCGCCGCGAGGCGGGCAGGTTGCCGCGCTGCCGCGACAGGCTGCCCAGGCCGATGAACGACAGCGCGTAGGTGGCCCAGTCGCCGCTCTGGCGGGCCAGGGCCACGGCGCGGCGGAACCAGGTCTCCGCCCGCGCGTACTCCGCGCGGCGGCGGGCCAGCTTGCCCACCGCGAAGGCCGCGGCGGCGTCGCCCGGGGTCACGGTGGCGGCGGCCTGCGCGAAGGCGAGCGCGGTGGCCAGCATCCCCTGCCCGTCGCCCCACTGCGCCACCCGGCGGCAGGCCAGCGACACCAGCTCCTCCGGCGTGGCCTCCGGCCGCGACAGCAGCCGCGCCAGCGCGCCCAGCGGCTCCTCCACCTCCGCGTCCAGCCCGGCGGCCAGGATCATGGCCATGCGCGCCGTCTCCGCGTCGGGCGTGAACAGCGCCGCCCGCTCGTCGTCCTGCGCCTCCGCCCACAGCAGCACGTCGCGCAGCGACTGCCACAGCACCAGCCCGGTCTCGCCCGTCACCTCTTCCAGCAGACCCAGCCCTTCGAACGTCTCTTCGCCGCGCTTGAGGGCGGGAGGCACACGCCACCGGCGCTGCGTCTTGCGATGGGGCACGCGGAACTTTTTGATTTGCATGGTCTGGCTACAAGGGAGCGTGAAGAGGGGGAGGGAACATGAGGAATGCGGTTGGTCTGAAAATAATAACGCCCTTGTCGGGAAAAACCAGCTTTGTGACTCGCGCCGTGGCGGAAACGGGCGGTTGTCAGCGCTGGCAGGCCGGGCAGAAGAAGGTGGAGCGGCCTCCCTGCACGATGCGCTGGACGGGCGTTCCGCAGGTGCGGCAGGGCTGTCCCTCGCGGTCGTACACGCGCAGCCGCTCCGCGAAGCCGCCGCTCTCGCCCTGCGCGTCGCGGTAGTCCAGCAGCGTCGTGCCGCGGAAGTCGATGGACTCCTGCAGCACGTCGCGAATGGCGGGTACGATGCGGCCCACCTCCGCCGCCGAGAGCGTGTTCGCGGGCCGGCGCGGGTCCACGCCCGCGCGGAACAGCCCCTCGCTGGCGTAGATGTTCCCGACGCCCACCACGCGCGCCTGGTCCATCAGCCAGGTCTTGATGGCCACGCGCGAGCGGGCCGCGGCGCCCGCCAGCCACCCGGCGGAGAAGTCCGGCGACAGCGGCTCCACGCCCAGCTCGCCGTCCCACTGCCGCCACGCGTCCTCGTCCATCCGCCAGAGCCGGCCGAAGCGGCGCACGTCGTGGTAGCGCAGCTCGCGCCCGGCGTCCAGCTCCATGCGCACGCCCAGGTGGCTGGGCGGCGGCTCGTCCGCGGCGCAGGCCAGCAGGCGCCCGGTCATCCCCAGGTTCACCAGCAGCCGGCCGTCCCTGAGGCCGATGACGATGTTCTTCGCGCGCCGGGCCACGTCGCGGATCTTTCTTCCGCGCAGCGCGGCGGCGAACGACGCCGCGTCCTCGCCCTCGATCAGGTCCGGGCGCAGCACCTCCACGCGGCGGATGGTGCGGCCGGGCAGCAGGCGCGCCAGGTCGCGGACGATGGTCTCGACCTCCGGCAGCTCAGGCACGCGCCGCCTCCCGCTCCACCTCGCGCCGGCCGATGTCGCGGCGGAAGTGGCGGCCGTCGAAGGTGATGCGCTCCGCCGCGGCCCGGCTGCGCTCCGCCGCGAGGGCCACGGTCGGCGCCAGCGCGGTGACCGCCATCACCCGCCCGCCGCTGGTGACCAGCGAGCCGTCGTCCGCGCGGCGGGTGCCGGCGTGGAAGGCGATCACGTCCTCCGCGCCCACAACGTCCGGGGGAAGGTCGATGCGCACACCCGTGGGGTAGTCGCCGGGGTAGCCGCCGGACGCCAGCACGGTGGTGACCGCCGCCCCGGCGCGCCACGCCAGCCGCGCGCCGGAGATGCCGTCGCCCCGCGCGATGGCCAGCATGGGGTCCAGCAGCGGCGAGTCGAGCAGGGGCAGCACGGCCTGCGTCTCCGGGTCGCCGAAGCGGCAGTTGAACTCCACGACCCTGGGCCCGTCCGGCGTCAGCATCAGCCCGGCGTAGAGCAGGCCCTGGAACGGGTGCTCCTCCGCCGCCATCGCCGCGACGGTGGGCAGCAGGATCTCGCGCTCCACGCGCTCCATCAGCTCCGGCGTGGCGAGGGAGACCGGCGCGTAGGCGCCCATGCCGCCGGTGTTGGGGCCGGTCTCGCCCTCGCCCACGCGCTTGTGGTCCTGCGCGGGGAGCATGGGCAGCACGTTCTGGCCGTCGGTGAGCGCGAAGACGGACAGCTCCTCGCCGGTCATGCGCTCCTCGACCACCACCTCCAGCCCGGCGGCGCCGAACGCGCCGCCGCCCAGCATGTCGCGCACGGCGGCCAGCGCCTGCCCGGTGTCGTCGCACACCACCACGCCCTTGCCGGCGGCCAGGCCGGACGCCTTGACCACCAGCGGCCCCGGGGCGGCGCGCACGTACGCCTCCGCGTCGTCCAGGCGGCTGAAGCAGCGGAAGTCCGCGGTGGGGATGCCGTGCTTGCGCATCAGCGCCTTGGCGAACGCCTTGGACGCCTCGATCTGCGCCGCGGCCCGCGTGGGCCCGAACACGCAGAGGCCGTGCGAGGCGAAGTGGTCCGCGATCCCCTCCGCCAGCGGCGCCTCCGGCCCCACCACCGTCAGGTCCACGCGGTTCAGCTCCGCCCACCCCGCCAGCGCCTGGATCTCGCCGGGATCGAGGGGGACGGACTCCGCCAGCCCCTCCATCCCCCCGTTGGCGCGGGTCACGAACAGCTCCGCGTCCGGCGCGTCGCGCGCCAGCTTCCACAGCAGCGCGTGCTCGCGCCCGCCGTTGCCTACGATGAGAATCTTCACGGGTGCGGAAACCGATGTGGGCGGACCGTCCAAAGCTGCGGGAGAAGATCAGCCTGCGGGCAGGATGACGCAACCGTGCGTGGCGGGAAAACTCTTGCGTTCCCGCCGGATTGCGAGCCATCCTGATCCCCCCGACCCGTCTCGGCGGTCCCCCTGCTATCCCAGCGATGACGCTGCCCTCCGAATCGCCGGATCCCGCGCTCCGCGAGCTCGTCGCGGCGATGAAGCGCAAGCCGCGCCCGCTGGCCCTGCTCGGTGCGGGCACCAGTGTGGACTCCGGCTACCCCGACTGGTCGCGCCTGCTGGAGATCCTGGAGCAGCGCACGCACGGCAAGATCAGCCCCAAGTACCAGGCATTCCTCAAGACGCTGAACGACGCGGCCTGGCTGGCGGAGGAGTACCGCCGCGTGATGGGGGAACACACCTTCAAGAGCGTGATCGCCAGCGAGTTCGCGCCCAAGAACCGCATCGGCGAGGTCCTGCGGGTCATCGCGAGCCTGGGCTTCCGGCACCTGCTGACGACCAATTACGACTCGTGCATCGAGTCCGCGTACGAAGAGTCCGGCCGGAACCTGCAGGTGGTGGAATGGACCGAGGAGAGCAACATGCGGCGGTTCTTCCTGGACCTGTCCAAGGACGGCGGCGACCCCTATCTCGTCTACCTGCACGGGCGGTATTACGACCCCGGCAACATCGTCCTCACGGAGAGCTCGTACGCCAGGCGATACGTCCGCTCGGACGACGCCAACCGGAAGCTGTTCGCCATCCTCATCACCCAGCCCGTGGTGTTCATCGGCTTCTCCGTGAACGACCCGGACCTGAACCACCTGATGCGCGAGGTGAACGCGCGCCTGGGCGTGGGGAACCCGCAGCACTTTGCGCTGATGGGCTACGAGGTCGACGAGCAGAAGGAGTTCATCAAGAGCCGGCTCGAGGGCAAGTTCGGCATCTCGCCCGTTTTCTACCCGGTCACGCGCGAGGGCGGGGTGGAAAACCACCAGGCGCTCATCACCCTGCTCCGCCAGCTGTACCACGAGGTCCACGAGGCCGACGGCGTGACGGAGCAGCCGCCCGCGCCGCTGCGGCGGTCGGTGGAGGCGCCCGTGGCAGCGGCGGCCTGGGAGCCCGATTCCGCGGCGCGGAAGCCGGTCGAGGATCCCCTCGATCCACAGAAGGGAAAGTGGGGCGGCCTGGCGGAGGCCGGAGGCCGCCGGCTCCGGGTGCGCCTGGAGTCCGCCAACGAGGAGACGGGGTACTGCACGTTCGACCTGATCGTGGAACCGGCCTCTCCCGCGGATCCGCCCGTCGAGGGCGAGGTCGTCTTCCATCTCCACCCGACCTTCTACCACCCGGTGCTGCACCTCGAGGCGGAGGACGGCAAGGCGGTCTGCCCGCTGCTGCAGGCTTATGGCGCGTTCACGGCCGGCGCGGAGGCGGACGGCGGCCAGACGCGGCTCGAGCTCGACCTGGCCCTGGTGGAAGACCTTCCCGCCTGGTTCCGCTCGCGCTGAGCCCCCCGCACGACGCTGCGGAGCGTGCTTGCGCCGGCGGACGCGGGGGATGCGCGGGCTTGCGCAGGGACGCCGTACTGCGAGATTTCCTCGCATGCAGACTACCGCATCACCCGAGACCGCCACGCGCCCGATGCGCGTCCTCCGCCTGGGGTTGCTGCCGTACGGCGACGGCCTGGCGTTCCAGGAAGACCTGGTGCGCCGGCGCAGGGCGGGGGAGGTCCCGGACACGCTGCTGCTGCTGGAGCACACGCACGTCATCACCCTGGGCAGCGGCTCGCACGCCGAGAACGTGCTGGTCACGCCGCAGGAGCGGGCGGCGCGCGGCATCGAGCTGTTCGAGACCGGCCGCGGCGGCGACGTGACCTACCACGGGCCGGGGCAGCTCGTCGGCTATCCCATCTTCGACCTCAAGCCGGACCGCCAGGACCTGCACCGCTACCTGCGCGACGTGGAGGAGGCGCTGATCGGCGTGCTCTCCGACTTCGGGCTGGAGGGCGGGCGCAAGGAGGGGCTGACGGGCGTGTGGGTGGGGGACCGGAAGATCGCGGCCATCGGCGTGCGCGTTTCGTCCGGGTGGATCACCAGCCACGGCTTTGCGCTCAACGTGACGACGGACCTCTCCTTCTTCGGCACCATCGTGCCCTGCGGCATCCGCGACCACGGCGTGGGCTCGCTCTCCACCGAGACCGGCCGCGAGGTGCCGATGGCGGAGGTGGAGGCGTCCGCCGTCCGCTGGTTCGCCCGCGTCTTCGGCCGGGCGCCGTACGAGGATTGAGCGGCTGCCAGGCCGCAGCAAACGAAGAGAGCCCGCGCCGATGCTTCCGGCGCGGGCTCCTTCGTTCCGTTCGCGGCTCAGCCGTCGGCCAGCCAGCCCTCACGCGGCCGCACCGGCGGCCTCCGCGGCGGCGAGTGCGGCGTACGCCGGGTCCTGGTCCCCGGCCGGCACCGCGGCCTCCGCGGCCGCGACGGTGATGCCCTCCACACTGTCGGCGATGGAATTCACCAGGTCTGCCTTGCCGGCCATCTATGCCTCCAGTCCCGCCCGGTAGGCGCCCGCCGCGAATGGGTCCGCCGCGGAAGGCGCGGCACGCGCGGCGGGTTTCCACGCGCTGCCGACACTGGAACGCGCGACTCTGGCAATCCATAACCGCGCGGGGATGGGCGGCGGTGGCGCGGGACGAGCGGTGGATGCGGAGGATGAGTGCGACATGCGTTGTGGCCCCGACGCTCTCCACCTTCTGCCTGGGGCGAGCGATCCGTTGCTGCGATTGATCCCATTGATTCCGGGCGGCTGAATCGCTTCTTTTTTGCCGATCCCTAACCGCTCGGTCCACGCATGCTGAACATCACGATCGCAGGAATCCCGGAATACCTGCTCGAGTCCTTCCAGCGCCTCGCTGAGCGGAATGGCCGGAGTCTCGATGCGGAGATCATCGCCGCGCTGGAAGAGAAAATTAGAGTGAGGCCGCGCCGTGAGCGGCGGATATCGCCGCCGAAGAATGTCGAGGAGGAGTTGAAGCGGATCCGCGTGTTACGTGAATCGCTGAATGTCCCGTTCCTGACCCCCGAGATGCTGGAGGAGTGGATTGACGAGGGGCGACCGTGCGGTTCACCCGTGAAGCTGGGCGTATTCAGCTGAATTGCGCGACGGGTCGAAGGCACGGCATTCACGCAAAGCGAAAGAAGACGGCCAGGGTCCTCCCAGCGGGGTGACGAACGGAGGGAAACCTGACGTGTCCGCATCCGTACGGGCGGTGGCGCGGCGGCGGGATCGCCACGCTTCACGGCAGGGACCCGCGGCTTCTCACCGGAGGCAGACGATGCACACGGCGGCCGACAGCATAGACATCGCGTTCACGCACCCCGTGGACGTCCGCATCCAGCCGCCCGCCGGCGAGCGCAACCGCCTCACCACGGCGTTCCGCCTGCTCCTCGTGATCCCGCACGCCATCCTGGTCGGCGCCCCGGTGGCCGTGGCGTCGTGGTCCGGGTGGCGCGTCGGTGTGGAGTGGTCCAGCAGCGGCGGCGGGCTGCTGGGCCTGGTGGCGGGAGTCTGCGCGCTGATCGCGTGGTTCTCGATCCTCTTCACCGGCGAGCATCCCGAGGGGCTGCGCCGCCTGGCCACGTTCTACCTGCAGTGGCGGGTGCGCGCGTGGGCATACGCATCCCTGCTGCGCGACGAGTACCCGCCGTTCGGCGACGGCCCCTACCCGGCGGAGCTGGTGGCCGGTGAGCCCCCCGCGCATCGCGACCGGCTGTCGGTGGCGTTCCGCGTGATCCTGGCGATCCCCCACTTCGTGGCCCTGGCGGTGCTGGGCGTCGTCTGGTGCGTGGCGACGGTCATCGCCTGGCTCGCGATCCTGCTCACCGGCCGGTATCCCGACGCGCTGTACGCTTTCTCGGTGGGCATGCTGCGGTGGAACGTCCGCGTGGAGGCGTACATGCTCCTGCTCCACGACGAGTACCCGCCTTTCTCGCTGGAGTAGGCGGCACCGGCCGGCGCGGAAGTGGTCCGCTGTCGGAGGATCGATGGCGACGAAGGCCGCCCCGTGCGTCAGCGCGCGGGCGGCCTTCTTGACGCCTTGAAGTCCGCGGCCGCCGGCGGCATGGCGAAGAAGTCGAGGTAGCGGTCCTTCTCCTGCTCGGCGGCGATCCACTCGTCGAACCTCGAGTCGATCAGGCCCCCGCTCTGCGTCTGTTTGGCGGCGGCGGTCGTGGCCAGGTGGTTGGCGTACTCGTTCTGCGGGTGGCCGGCGTGCCCCTTGACCCATCGCCACTGCACCGCGTGCCGCGCCGCGGTGCGCACCAGCTCGCGCCACAGCTCCAGGTTCTCGATCTCCCCGTCCTTGCGCTTCCACCCGCGCGCGGCCCAGCCGTGCACCCACTGCGTCATGCCGTCCACCAGGTAGCGGCTGTCGCTGGTGAATACGACGCGCGACGCGCCTTTCAGCGCCGCCAGGGGCAGGATGGCGCTGCGGATGGCCATGCGGTTGTTGGTGGTGTCCGGCTCGGCGAGCCAGTAGTCGCGCCGCACCCATCCCTTCGTCTCGTGCCAGAACTCCAGCACCCCCGCGGCGCCGCCCGGCCGCGCGCGGCCCTTGAACTGGTTTCCCAGGCACGACTCGTCCGCGTACACGAACACCAGCGGCTGCTCCGGCGACGGCTCCGACATGCATCTCCACGGTTGGGGGCGCGGGAAACTACAGTGCGGGAGTGCGGGAGTGCGAGAGTGCGGGAGGATGAGGACGGCGTGGGTGAATCCTCGCGGCGTTCCAATGGTTCATGGTTGCGCGGGCGGGTGCGCGGGAGATTGGGAGGCGTTGCCCACGGGCGCCGGACGGGTGCCCGCCTCCTCCTCATCACTCCGGGACGACCATGAACCAGGCCGAGCTGCTGCGCACCTTCGCCAACGAGAGCTACGACGACTACGTCAAGCACTACCTGGTGAAGTTCTGGACCGACAAGGCCGGCGCGAACGACTGGCAGTCCGTCGTGAGCGCCGCGTTCGCCGGACGGCACACGGTGGACGGCTCCGTGTCCGAGAACAAGGCGGTGGACGTGGCCCGCAACCGCTCCGGCGGGGGAACCCGCGACTTCGTCTCGACGCTGCTCAGCGAGTCGCTGGTGCGGAAGGCGGTCAAGTACATCGCGGACAACGTGATCGCGCTGCACGGCAAGCAGCGCGGTGCGTTCACCAACTACCTGGTGCCGGTGGAGGGGACCATGTGGACCGTGCAGGTCAAGGCCAACGAGGGATTCCTGCCCAAGCAGTACCGCGACAGCGTGGTGGTGGGCATCGACCGCAACGGCCTCATCACCCACTTCCACGGCGACCGGACGTACGCGGAAGGCGACATCTACCAGGTCGAGCGCGGCGTGCTGAAGAAGGTCGCCTGAACGCTCCACCCGGCGGCCGCGCCGGCCGCCGGCGGTCTCCGGGCGCGCGGATCCTGCGGGGTCCGCGCGCCCGTTCCGTCGCGGGGCCGTGCGCGCTTGACAGGCCCGCGCCCGCCCGTAGATTCCCGCGCACCGCATCTACCGCTACTGCTTGTACTTGGACCCGCTGACCCGGAGCCCCGCGTTGCCCGAGCCCGCCGTGCTGATGCTGGAGGACGGACGCACCTTCCACGGCGAGAGCTATGGAGCCCCCGGGACGGCCTTCGGCGAGGTCGTCTTCAACACCTCCATGACGGGCTATCAGGAGGTGCTGACGGACCCGTCGTACGCCGGCCAGCTCGTCACCATGACGTACCCGCTGATCGGCAACTACGGGGTCAACGCGGAGGACGAGGAGTCCGCCCACCCGCAGGTGGCCGGCTTCGTGGTCCACGAGGCGCCCCCCGTCTACAGCAACTGGCGCGCGGCGGAGTCGCTGCACGACTACCTGGCCCGCCACGGCGTGGTGGCCGTCACCGGCGTGGACACGCGCGCGCTGACCCGCCACATCCGCTCGCTGGGCGCCATGCGCGGCGCCATCGCCCCCGCGGCCACGAATCACGAGGAGCTGCTGGCCGCGATCCGGGCGCAGCCGGCCATGGAGGGGCTGGACCTGGCGTGCGGCGTGTCGACGGACGAGCGCTACGTGGTGCCGCCCGCGGCCGGCGAGCCGCGCTACCGCGTGCTGGCGTACGACTTCGGGGTCAAGTCGCACTCGCTCAAGCTGCTGGCGGAGAAGGGGTGCGAGGTGACGGTGCTGCCCGCGGAGACGCCGACGGAGGAGATCGTGGCGGCGCGTCCGGACGGCCTGTTCGTGTCCAACGGCCCCGGCGACCCGGAGGCGGTGGGGCACGCGCTGGACGCCATCCGGGAACTGTCGGACGCGGGGACGCCGGTGTTCGGCATCTGCCTGGGGCACCAGCTCATCGCCCGCGCCTTCGGGGGCACCACCTACAAGCTCAAGTACGGGCACCGCGGCGGGAACCACCCGGTGCGCCGGCTGAGCGACGGCGCGGTGGAGATCACCGCGCAGAACCACGGCTTCGCGGTGCGGGGCGACGAGAGCGGCATTCCCGGCGCGCCCGGGCTGCGGGTGACGCACATGAACCTGAACGACGGCACGGTCGAGGGGCTGGAGCACCAAGAGCGGCCGGTTTTCTCGGTGCAGTACCACCCGGAAGCCGCTCCGGGGCCGCACGACTCGCGCTATCTCTTTGACCGGTTTGTGGATGAGATGGCGCGCCGCGCCGCCCGCGGCGAGCGAGACGCTTGACGGCGTGAGCGGCCCGGATTATCGTTCCGGCGCATAAGTGACCTTCCACCAGATTCTTAGGCCACTTCACCCCCGGGCTCCCGGCTCCAGCCGCTACCGCCGCCCCCGCACGCGAACGGACGCAATCGGTCACTCCGGGCAGCCCCTGCCGCCCGGCGGACACCCGCTCGCCAACGGACCCCGCCGCGAGAGCCGCGAGCCACGTAACCCCGAGCTGCGCACGGCCATTCCCAGGCCGGCACCAACCCCCAGGAGGAGCTTCTCATGACGAAGGCGGATCTGGTCCAACGGGTGGCGGACAACATCGGCCCCGGCGTCACCAAGCGTGACTGCGCCGTGGTGGTGGATTCGTTCCTGAACGCCATCAAGGACGCGATGGCCGACCATCAGAACATCGAGATCCGCGGCTTCGGCACGTTCAAGGTCCGCGAGCGCAAGAGCCGCCTGGCGCGCAACCCGCGCACCGGCGACCCGGTGGAGGTGCCGCCGCGCGCCGTGCCCGTGTTCAAGCCGTCCAAGGAGCTGCGCGCGATGGTCGAGGAGAAGCCGCTCGAGGTGGGCCGCCACTACGAGAAGGCCTGACGGAAGTGCGGGAGTGCGTGAGTACTTAGTACGAAGTACGGAGTACGAACGGCGCGCTCCACGCACCGGCGCCCGCCCCGAGCATCGGGGCGGGCGCTTTGTTTTTGCGGCGATGGGCGATGGGCGATGCGTGCCGGCATCGCCACGTGACGATGGTATCGCATCGCCGGGCCGCGTGGTGCCGGCCCCGGCGCAGGCCCGGCGAATGAATTCGCGGCTATGACAACGTGATGTCCGCCTGCGCGGACGGGTTCGTCGTGCGGGGGAATACCGTGCGTGCGGCGACGGTTCGAGCCGGCGGTGTGCGCGGGCGCCGGGTCGCGCATGTCCATGGCATGCACGGCCGCCCCGCGCGCAGACGCCCCTCCCCCGAAGTTGGGGGAGGGGCAGCGAGGAACGAGCGGGGAGGGGGCCTTCGCCCACGCGAGGCACTCACCGGACGCGCTGATCCAACCTCCGCGCACTCACGCACTCACGCACTAACGCACTTCCATCGCACACCGCAGCGCCGGCGCCTGCGCGGCCACGTGGTCGCGGCCGACGACGGCGAACACGCGCTCCCCGTTGCGCACCTCGCGCATGATCACTTCGTACATGTGCAGGTCGCGGAACTCGCTGCTGGCGCGGTTGACCTCGTTGGTGAACACGCCGCCCGTCTCCGCGGAGGTCTTGCCGGGGTCGAACCAGCGCGCCGGCGCCGTCCACCAGTCCCCCTCGTTCGGCCAGGTGCGGCGGTAGGCGGCGGCCAGCGCATCCACGTCGCCGACGGTGCCCGCCAGCTCGGGCATCATCCCGTTGGCCTGCTGCAGCATCTGCGCGGCCGCGCCCTGGAGCTGCTCCGGCGTGAGCCCGCGCCGGTCCCGCAGCCGCGCGACCTCGCGCAGCACGTAGAACAGCTTGACCTGCTCGGCCGGAAAGCGCTGCAGCAGGTGCGCGGCCTCCGCGCGGGGGTCCGGCTCCAGCCGCTCGATGCGCGCGCCGTCGCGCCTGCCCAGGAAGCGCGCGAAGCCGGACTCGCCGAACTGGCGGATGGTCTCCTCCGCCGTGGCCGCCTCGCCGCGCGCGGGGCCCTCGTAGAAGACGACCGTCGGGCGCAGCTCGCTCCACTCCGCCTCGAGCGTGGCGAACTGCGCGTGCGCGGGATCGGACGAGTGCGACGCGCCGAAGTAGGTGAGCCGCCCGCCGCCCGCGGCGTTCGCGGCCAGGTAGTACTCGGGCGAGGCCAGCGCCGCGCGGCCTGCGAAGGGGACGATCCGGTCCTGGCAGGCGTCCGGATGCGGCGCCTGCGCGGCCAGCAGCGCGGGCGCAAGGACGAGCGAGAGGGTGGCGAGCGTCAGCCGTGTCTTCATCTGGGGAATCATCGCGATGCGTGTGGACCGGACCTGCGGGCGACGCGGGTACGTGGCTCGTACGCTGGAAGTTTCCGCGCCCGTGGCGTAATGTGCAATCCGTGGCGCGTACGGCGTTCTATGCCGGACGCGATTGCCACCCCGCTCACCCGAACCCGCCGACGCCGATGACACGAATCCTCCGCCCGCTCCCGCTGCTGGCCGCGGTCCTCGTCGCGGCCCCGCTCGCGGCGCAGCAGCCCAGCCTGGCCGTGATGCGCCACGAGTCGAACGCCGGCGGCGGCTGGCACCGCGGCGACGTGCGGACCACCCACGGCGTGCGCCTGTCGCTCGACTACGGCCGCATCGCGCCGTGGGTGGGCGTGGGGAACACGGTCTCCGCGTCGCGCCGCGTCTGCGCCGTGGCGCCGTGCGACACCTCGGGGGACGCCTTCACGGCCATGGCGGGCGTGGACTACCGCTTCGGCGCCCTCTTCGTGCGCCCCGGCGGGCGCGACACGGGCTCCGGCCGCCAGGGCCAGCGCGCGGAGGTGCGGCTGCTCCAGCCGTACGTGGGCGGCGGCTACGGCTACACGCTCTGGCGCGACACCGGCGCGGAGCGCACCTACGACGTGCACGCGGGCGTGGACCTCTTCGTGACCCGCTTCGTCGCCGCGCGCTTCGAGGCGCAGGCGCTCACCAGCGGCCGCGGCAGCGTGGCCATCGGGGTGCGGCTGGGCTCGTAAGGGTCAGCCGGGCGGGGCGAGGGATTTGCATCTCCCCGCCCCGCACCCGAACCCGGCCGCACGCATGCCCCATCGCCACCACGATACGCTGGACCTCCGCACCCCCCGGCACGCGCGCCACGCCGGGGAGGCGCCTCCGCTGGGCCCCTACGAGATGCGCTACGACGTCTGCCGCGGCTACGACGACCCCGTCGCTGCCGCGCCGCGCCGTGCCCATGCGGAGCCCGTCTACGGCGCCCGCCGCGCGCCGGACCGCTGACGCCGTTGCAGGCTGTACCCTGTAACCTGTCCCCTGTAACCTGGCCCCCATGCTGATCCAGGAAGTCCTCACCGACCTGGCCCCCGCCGAGGTGATCCGCCGCGCGGAGGAGTTCTTCTCCATGCGGCAGACGCCGTACGCCGGCTTCGCGGAGGAGCAGAGCGACCACCACATCAAGCTGGTGACGGAGGCGGGCGACGTGACCATCGCCGCGGGCGCGCAGGAGGGGCGCACCCTGGTGCGCGGCTCCAGCTCGCGGCTGCACCACGAGGTCTCGCAGTTCCTGTCCACGCTGGCCCCGCCCGAAGAGGTGCGGCAGAGCATCCCCGGCCCCGGCGTGTCCGGCGCTGGATGAAAGTGCGTGAGTGCGTGAGTGCGTGAGTGGACCGCACGCTTACGAAACGCGGGTCTCCCGGTCGGCCGAGGGACCCGCTTTGCCGTTGCTTCCGCACTTCCGCACTCACGCACTCACGCACTTCGGTTTATCTTTATCCCATGATCGTACGCTCCCTCTTCTTCGCGCTGTACCGCGACCTGGCCGGCTCCGACGAGCTGCGGGTGGAGCTGCCCGCCGGCGCCCGCGTGGCGGACCTGGTCGGAAGCCTGCGCGCGCGCGGCGGCCGGCTGGCCACGCTGCCGGAATCGCCCGTCGTGGCCGTGAACATGGACTACGCGCCCCTCGCCACCGAGCTGCGCGAGGGCGACGAGGTGGCGTTCATCCCCCCCGTCGCGGGCGGCTGACGATGGACGCCTGCTCCGCGCGCGTGACCCGCGAGCCGCTGGACGCCGCACGCCTGCTGAGCGACACCGTGTCGCCGGCGGACGGGGCGGCGCTGCTGTTCTGGGGCGTGGTGCGCAACGAGCACGG
>DASTLD010000420.1:0-8994 GCA_035715345.1 Longimicrobium sp. | reverse complement strand
GGTGCTCCACGCGCAGCACGCGCGCGGCCAGCGTCTCCGGCGTGTCGTCCGGCAGCACCGGCACCGGCCACTGGGCGATGATGGCGCCCTCGTCGTAGCGCTCGTCCACGAAGTGCACCGTGGCCCCGGAGACGCGCGCGCCGGACTCGATGACCGCGCGGTGCACCCGCATGCCGTACATCCCCTGGCCGCCGAACGCCGGCAGCAGCGCGGGGTGCACGTTGAGCATGCGGCCGTGGTAGCGCGCCACCACCGGCCCCGGCAGCAGCTGCAGCCAGCCCGCCAGGACGACCAGGTCGATGCGGAAGTGCTCCAGCGCGTCCAGCAGCGCGTCGCCGAAGCACTGCACGCCGCCCTCGCGCGCGTCGATGACCAGCGTGGGCACGCCCGCGCGCGCCGCCCGCTCCAGCGCGCCGATGCCCGCGCGCGAGCCCACGACCAGCTCCACGCGCGCCGCGGCCTCGGCGGCGGCGTTGAAGCGGTCCAGCAGGGCCTGCAGGTTGGTGCCGCCGCCGGAGGCCAGGACGGCGATGCGCGCCGGTGTGCTCAACGTCCGCTGGCTGAGGGGGACCGGGAAAGAGGGCGCGAAAGTAGGCGCGGCCGGAAAGTGCGTCAACGGAGGCCGCTACGGTGCGCGCGCATCCGGCGCCAGCGGCTCCAGCAGCGCCCACGCGATGCGTCCCACCACGGTGAAGGCGATGGAGAGCGTGCCCGCTTGGACGCCATCCATGAAGCTGACGTCCGGGTGCCAGAGCGCCGGCGCCAGGGCCCCCGCGTACGTCCCCGCGATGAACGGCTCCGAGAAGACGCGCCGGCCCCCGTCGTCGCGGTCCGTGAACGTCTCCGTGATCACGTGCGCCACGCGGTCCTCCATGCTGGCGCAGCCGCGGCACGGCTCCCAGCGCGTGGACCGGCCCAGCGCCGCCGCCAGCCCGTGCCGCACGGAGGTGCCGACCACGTGCCCGCCCGCGCGCGACACCATGCGCTGCCACAGCCCGCCCGCGTCGCCGCTCCACTCCTCCGGCTCGTCGCCCAGGTGGTCCCACAGCCCCAGCGCCGCGGCGCTGCCCAGGGCGATGGGATCCGCCAGGTCGTAGACGAAGTCGCGCACCGGGTCCGGCGGCAGCGTGTCCGCCGCGGCCGTGTCGACGGCGATGGTGTCCGCGGGAAGGCTGTCCGGCGTCTGCGCGCGCAGGGCGGGCGCCGGCAGCAGCAGCGCCGCCAGCGTCAGCCATCGAAAGAGCCTCACGCGAAGCCGCCCCCGCCGTACACGCCGGTCACGAACGGGTTGGTGCGGCGCTCGTGGCCCACCGTCGTGTCGGGGCCGTGGCCGGTGTGCAGCGTGGTCTCGTCCGGCAGGGTCAGCACCTGCTGGCGGATGGAGCGCATCAGCGTGGCCAGGTCCCCGCCGGGCAGGTCGGTCCGGCCGATGGAGCCCGCGAAGATCACGTCCCCGACGATGCAGACGCCGTCGCCCACCAGGATCACGTGCCCGGGCGCGTGGCCGGGCGCAAAGCGGATGTCCAGCGCGCACCCGCCGAAGCGCACCTGCTGACCCTCCACCAGCTCGCCGTCCACGGGCGGCAGCGGGTCCAGCCGCATGCCGAACCACTGGGCCTGCACGGGCGCGGCGCCGTAGAGCTGCAGGTCGTCGCGGTGCAGCAGGATGGGCACGTCCAGCTCCGCCCTGGCCAGCGGGATGCCCTCCACGTGGTCCAGGTGCGCGTGCGTCAGGACGATGGACTCGATGGCCACGCCCGCCTGCTTCGCCGCCGCCAGCGCGTCCGCCGTGGCGGCGCCGGGGTCCACCAGGATGCCGGCGCCGGTGCGCGCGCAGGAGACCAGGTAGGTGTTCTGCGCGAAGACGCCGCCGGTGAAGGAGCGGACGACGACCTCGCCGCGGCCCGCGTCAGCCACCGAGCGCCCCGAGGATCTCCTCCGCCCCGTGCGCGCCCGGCTCCGCGTAGGCGATGCGCCCATCGCGGCCGATGACGTAGGTGGCGCGGCGGACCCCGCCCTCCTCCGCCAGCACGCCGTACGCGCTGGCGATCTCGGCGTCCTGGTCCACGATCAGGGGAAAGTCCAACTCGTACTTCTCCTGGAAGGCCACGTGGCTCTCGCGGCTGCCCGGGTTGACCCCGAAGCGGGCGATGCCGGCCTGGCGGTACGCGTCGCCCTCGTCGCGCGCGGCGCACATCTGCCGCGTGCAGCCGGGGGTGTCGTCTTCCGGGTAGAACATGAGCAGCACCGCCTGCCGGCCGCGGAAGTCGGGGAGGGAGATGCGCTCGCCCTCCGTGGTCTCCGCCGCGAACACCGGCGCCTCGCTGCCCACCGGCAGCAGTCCCTCCGCCATGCGATCTTCTCCTTGCGGGTGGATGTGGGGGGCGGAAATGATGGCACCCGCGGCGGGCCGCTGCAACCGGCGGGGGATGCGGGGGGGGGGCCGCGTTCTACAGCGGGGCCCCACCCCCCGGCCCCCTCCCCCCGCGCCCGCGGAGGCGCGTGCCCTCGTCGAGGCTGGTGCACGAGGCGCGCGGAGAGGGGGAGACCTGAACTGCGCCTCGGCTGGCTCACCGCGCGGGCCCAACAACCCTCCCCCGGACTCGGGGGAGGGTGGACGAGTAATGCGAGTCCGGGTGGGGGCGCCCGCCTCCGCGCCAGGCCGTACTCCGTACCTCGTACTTCGTACCTCGTACTTCCGCACTCCCCCGCACTCCCGACTTTCGGCCGGTGGCGCGGGGGCGGCGGATGCGGCATCTTCCGTGCACGCCGTTTCCGCTCCCCGGAAACTCGAGCCCCCGCGCCCGGAGCGCCCCGAAGTGATGACGCAACCTGCCCCCGCGCACGAGCACGCCGGGCCCTCGCCCGACTCCATGCTGGAGGAGTGGCGCGCCTTCGTGCAGCAGTGCCAGAACGGCTATCCGTACAACATCTACGAGTACCACAACGACCTGTCGGTGCGCGACCGCATCGAGGCCTGCCTGCGCGAGGAAGGCGCCGACGCGGCGCTCCAGCCGGAGTTCGCGGCCGGGGTGGCGGAGGTGGACGAACGGTTCCGCGGGCTGCTGAAGCCCGGCGTGCAGGTGGGGCCGGAGGAGGACGCCTGGTGGCACCGCGGCGTGCTCCGCTACGCCTGGCGGGACCTGGCCCGCGACCTCAAGGACTGGTTCAACGTGGAGATCGAGGTCCGCGAGTAACGACAAGGAAGAAGCCGCACGCAGAGACGCAGAGGACGCAGGGAGATCTTCTCCGCGTCGTCTGCGTCTCTGCGTGAGACAACCAGGCGAGGGGCGGCTCCGGCGACAGGAGCCGCCCCTTTCCGCGTTCGGGGATGAATGAGCACGGAGTTTCGCTTGTGGGAATGGAGAAGACCGGTATCTTTCGGCTTCTGTTCGGTTCAACCCCTCCTTCTTCCTACTCCGGGTCCCATGCAGTACTCCAGGCTCCTCATCCTTTCCCTGCTGGCTCTGCTCGGCACGGGGTCGGCGGCGGCGCGCGGCGCGGACGCCGCGGGCGGCACCGCGGCGAGCCCCGCCGCGGCGCGCGCCCCGGGCGCTCCCCGCGCGGTGCGCGCCCGCGCGCTGGCGCCGGCCACGCCGGTCGTGAGCGTCGCGGACGTCAACCCCGGCACCACGCTCGAGCGCGACATGTGCCTGACCGTGGCCGCCGCCGACGGCGCCGCCTACGAGTGCGGCGACCTTCGGCTGGCGCACGCATTTCCCGCCGTGCGTACGCTGGGCAGGGGCCGCGCGCCCTCGCTGCTCTACAACAGCCAGCACGCGCACCCGCGTCCCATCGTATTCGCCAACGTGACCCTGCCCGCCGGCGCGGACGTGCCCACCAGCGTGGAGGTGGTGGGCACGCTGGGCGGCCTTCCGGCATCCGGGTCGTGGAACGGGAGCGCCTGGCCCGCGGGCGGCACCCGCCGCGTGGGCCTGCAGTGGGACGGGCTGTCGTTGTCCACCGGCGTCCACGCGTACAGCCTGCAGGTGACGTTCTGGTACGGAACCACGCCCTACCGCAGCGGCACCGTCACCGGCGAGACCGTGGTGGTCAACCGCAGCACCAGCCCGTACGGCGCCGGCTGGTGGCCGGCCGGGGTGGAGCAGCTCACCGGCGTGGACATGGGCCGCGTGCTCTGGGTGGGCGGCGACGGGAGCACGCGCGTCTACACGTCGCTGTCGAGCGACAAGTGGGTGGCCGCCGCGCTGGAGCGCCCGGACACCATCTACCCCGCCTGGGTGGCCCCCTACGTCCACCGCTACCGCAGGCTGCCCAACGGCACACTGGTGTGGTTCGACGAGCAGGCGCGGCACTACGCCACGCAGAACCGGCTGAACCACGTCACCCGCTTCCACTACGACTCCACGCGCCTGGCCAGGATCGAGCTTCCCCAGCCGGGCGGCGCGCCGGCGCGCTGGTACGACTTCGAGTACAACCACCCCGGGAACCGGCTGTCGCGCGTGGTCAGCCGCGGCACCGGCCTGTCCGACCGCGCCACGCTGGTCAACCAGCTCGACGCCGCCCTGGGCCGCGTGGCCGGCTTTACCGACCCCGACGGCAAGGGCATCTCGTACGGCTACGCCACCACCGGCTCGCTGCGCCGGGTGGCCGGCCGCACCGACCGCCGCGGCGCGGTGACCACCTTCGGCTACGACGCCGCCGAGCGCCTGGCCTGGTCCAGCCTGGACCTGCAGGACGGCCGCGCCATCACCGCGCGCTACTACTCCATCGAGGGCTGGCTGGGGCCGCGCGCGACCTCGCGCTTCTACACCATCCTGGACGGCCCGCGGTCGGACGTGAACGACAGCACGACCGTCTACGTGAACCCCATGGGCGCGCCCACCCGCGTCCGCGACCCGCTGGGCGCCGAGACCCGCATCTGGCGCGACGACCCGCGCTTTCCGGGGCTGGCCACCATGGTCCGCACCCCCGGCGGCCTGGTGACCCGCGCCTGGTACGACGCCCTGGGGCGGCTGGACTCCACCCGCGTGGAGAACCCGCTGGACGACGGCCGCAACGCGGTGACGCGCTACGCCTACGACGACTGGTGGCCGTACTCGGTGAGCCAGGTCACCGCGCCCGGCGGCGAGGTGACGCTGATGGAGTACGACCCGCAGACCGGCAACCGCGCGTGGCAGCAGCAGGGGCCCAGCGCGGCCCGGCGGGTCCATTTCGCCTACCACCCGCTGAACCACGCCACCGCGCCGGGCCTGCTCGCCACGGCCACCTATCCCGCCACCGCCACCCAGCCCGCGGCCGTGGAGGGCGTGGAGTACGACGCGCTGGGCAACCTGTCCGCGACGGTCAGCCCCACCGGGCTGCGCGCCGAGGTGCTGAACGACGGCCTGGGCCGGGCGGTGCGCACGCGCGCGCCCATCGACCAGGACAGCGGCGTGTTCCGCACGGACACCACCGTGTACGGGGCGATGGACCAGGTGCTGGAGACGTACAGCCTGGGCCCGCCGGTGGCCTACGCCAGCGCCTACCCCATGGCGGGCGACCCGGGCGAGTCCGCGGCGGAGCAGGTCACCGTCGTGAACACCTACGACGACGAGTTGAACCTGCTCAGCGTGTCGCGCAGCGCTGCGCCGGACCTGGCCGGCATCGGCACGGTGACCACGCAGTACCGCTACGACCTGGCGGGGCGCAAGGTCGCGGAGATCGCCCCGGACGGGCAGGTGGACAGCACCTATTACGACCCGGCCGGCAACGTCGTGAAGGTGCGGACGCGCCGCTTCGTCGAGCTGGGCGGCCAGTACCTGGAGATGCAGTACGACGCCCTCAACCGCCTGGTCCGCCGCATCGTGCCCGGCGTGGTGCACGCCGACACCACGGAGACGGTGGCCGACGCCACCTACCCGAGCAACGTCTGGCACTTCCCGCGCTTCGGGACCGACGCGGAGGGCAACGCCACCGTCCCCAACACCGGCGGCGGCCTGAACCTGGTGATCCGCGCCGACACCGCCGAGTTCGTCTTCGACAGCATCGGGCGGATGGTGCAGGCCAACAACCGCGACGCGCGCATCTCGCGCACCTACTTCCGCGGCGGCGCCATCCGCACGGACACGCTGCGCATCCGCACCTACGCCGGGAACGACTTCAGCCAGCACGTCTACGGCCTGTCGTACGACTACGGCGTGGACGGCCGGCGGGTGGGCGTGGGGTACCCGGTGCAGCTCGGGGTGGACGGCGTGGGATACGAGTACGACCCGGTGACGGGCGCCCTGTCGCGCGTGGTGCAGACCAGCGGCGGGGTGGACGTGGCCTACGCGTACGACGTGCAGGGGCGCCTGGAGCGCGTCACCTACGGCGGCGGCGTGCGGAGCGAGGAGTACGCCTACGACCTGGAAGGCCGCATGGTGCGGCGCTTCATGGCGGGCATCCACGCCGACACGCTGGTGCACGACGACCGCGGCAAGGTGGTCCGCGTGCGCACGCTGGGCGACTCCACCGTCAACGGCTACTCCGGGCTGGGCAACCTGGTGCGCTCGTACACGGACCGCTTCGTGGGCCGGCCGGGCGCCGACGACCCGGAAGAGATCATGAGCGTCGACGCGCTGGGCAACGTGGTCCGCGACCGGCACGCCTCGCCGGGCAGCGTGGACGTGGGAATGCCCACGGGCGCCCGGCGGCACCTCTACCACCCGGGCTCCGGGCGCCTGCGCGCCATGTACAACGTCGATTCCTGGAGCTCGACGACCGTCAAGGGCGGGTCCGAGGCGTTCTACGACTCCGCGGGCAACAAGGTATTCTCCGCCGACGCGCACCCCATCGACTACGAGGCGCTGCACAGCGAGTACCTCATCGACCGCACGGCCCTGTACTACGGCGCGGACGACAGGCTGCGCGCGGTGGACCGGCGCGGCTGCGTGTTCGGCATGCGCCAGGTGTCGACGTACCAGAGCGAGGGCGTCTGCGCGCCGCCCCCGAACACCGCGGCGCCCGCGTTCGAGGAGTACCGCTACGACGCGCTGGGCCGGCGCGTGCTGGTGCGCACCGACCAGGACTGGGCGTGCGCCAACAACTGCGTCAAGGGCCTGACCCGCACGGTGTGGGACGGCGACCAGGTGCTGCACGAGATCCGCGCGCCCATGGCGCACGCGGAGCAGGACACCGGCGCCGTGCTCACGGACGCGGCCTTCCCCAGGCAGTACGGGCGCGTGGCGTACGTGTTCGGGGCGGGGCTGGACGCGCCGGTGGCCCTGTACCGCTTCCACGTCGACACGCTCTTCGAGAACCCGGTGGTGGTCCATCCCCTGACCACCTGGCGCGGGGACTACGACATCGGCCTGTACACCGACGGCACGCCCACCAACAACGGCACCAACGGCGAGCCGACGCGGTGCGTGGAGGTGCCGCTGCACCAGGGCGACAACGATCCCGCCGAGAACGACCTGCCGGACGACCCGGACACGGGGGGCGGGCAGGTGATCATGACCAAGGTGTGCCTGCGGATGTCGTGGCCCGCGCCGTACCTGTGGATGAGCCACGCGCAGCGCGGCGGCGGCCCCGCGCCGGACTGGTGGGGCAGCCTGATCCACAACAAGCGCGACGCGTCCGGCCAGCTCTACATGCGCAACCGCTACTACGACCCGCAGAGCGGCCGCTTTACCCAGGAAGACCCCATCGGCATCGCGGGCGGCCTGAACGTGTACGGGTTCGCGGCAGGAGATCCCGTTTCTTACGGCGATCCGTATGGCCTCAATCCATGCCGACGCTTGCGAGGGGCTCTGGTTGCGGGCGCTGCAATGGCGGCGGGCGATTTGGTTCTGCCTGTCGGTGATCTCGCGGGCGCAGCATGCATCGGGATGGGCATCCTCGGCAGCATCGCAGCCGCCATCGGAGCAAACGAAGCCGCAGAGTCGATCAGCGCGTCCTCAACCTCGAGCCGGCCCCGGCAGCGCCGGATGCAGATTCACCACATCGCCACGGACAAGAACGAGAGATCCAGCGCGCGAGGTGGACCATGGACTCCACGCTTCGAACCGCTATTCGAACGGGCGGGGTTGTCGATGAACGACCCGCGGAATAAGGTAGCGATCGAAGGCCATTTCGGGCCCCATCCGGAAGCGTACCACCGCGCGGTATACGACCGCCTCGTTCAGGCGACCCGGGGCTTGACGGGGAGAGACTATTCGCGAGCTTTCGAGCAGGAACTGCGAGAGATCGGCACGGAACTTCAAACTCGTGGGACAGCGCTGAACCGAATGATTGCCCGATGACAAGGGGCCAAGTGAACAACCGATATTACCGAGTGATCGACGACACGGCTCTTCGCGGCCGATGGTTCCTGGGGAGCCCCGTCGATGCGGCCGGAGGCGAGATCGATCCACGCGACTTCACCGACGGCGTCGCGCGTGATGTCACCGGGCCCATTCGGCTTCCCATCCGACGGAAGGGCACCGAGCTCGACTTCACCTTCGCGGACTTCGACATGCCCGTTGTCCGCACCGCCATCGCACTGGCGCTCGAGACCGCAGCACCGCGGGCCTGCCAGCGCCTCCCGGCTCAGGTGGAGGGGAGTGAGAGCGCGTTCGACATCCTGAACGTGACCGCTCGCGTCCGTTGTCTCGACGAGGAGCGGTCGGGGGTGACGTTCTGGACCGCGCACGATCACCGTCCGGAGCTGGCGGGCCAGTACCGGATGGTCTCGCAGGTCAGGATCCGTGCGGAGGATGCAGGTCCACACGGCATCTTTCGCATCGAGGGCTGGGAGATCGCACTCGTCGTTTCGACCGAGATCAAGGAGCTGCTTGCCGCGGCCAGTGGAATCCTGTTCGAAGAGGTATCGTAGGTGCTGTGGGCGGCAGTTCGCGGAGGTGCCGCTACTCTGCCGGCTGGCCCGAGCAGTTCACCTGCGCGATGAGGATGCACGAGCTCGCCCGCGACATCTGGCGAGGCAGCGAGCGACTTGACGGTCGGCTGGGCTGACTCGCGGTGTCCACGAGATATCGCCAGGGTTGATTCGGGAAGATGAAGTCACGCGGAGGG
>DASTLD010000419.1:0-9608 GCA_035715345.1 Longimicrobium sp. | reverse complement strand
GGCAGGGGATAGAAGCGGCGCTTCTCCGTGGCGCTCTCGAAGGCCAGCCACCCGTCGGCCACCTCCTCCGGCAGGTGCGCCGCACCCCCCGGCAGCGCCACCCGCCGCGGCACCACGTCCCACACCCGCCAGTTGGTTCCGTCCTTGTCCTGGTAGCTCCGCTGGGCCATGGCAGTGCGTGGGTCGGGGTTGCCGTCCCGCGTGCTGACGCAACATGCAGGCCTGCTGCGCAACTGCTACCGAGACATCCGGGGTTCGCGTAAGCAGCCCTCCCCCATGTGTTTGCGTCAGCGGTCCAGCCCCGCGGCCAGCCCGGCCATGCCCCCGGAGCCGGTCAGCCACGCCACCACCGCCTCCTGCATGATGCCCTCGCCGCCCCACGCGGCCAGCACGTGGCGCGCGGTGGGCACCTGGTGCGCCAGGCGCGGATGGCTGAAGAGCAGCACCGTCGCGTCCGGGTGCGCGCCGGTGATGTCGCGCACCCGCTTCTGCGCCGCGGCGGAGATGCCGGGGCGGCCCTTCCAGGCGCGGATGTCGGAGTAGAGCGCCACCAGCGGCGCCCCGTCGTCCGCGATCTCCACGCCGGCGTCGCGCAGGGCGGCGGGCAGCGCGGTGCGGGGATAGGGGGGATACGGCCCGCCGACGTCGTCCTCGATCTCCTCGATGCGCACGCGGCCGGCGGGGAGCTTCGGCTCGCCGCGCAGGACGCGCAGCGTGCGGACGGCCGTCTCCAGCGCCCAGCGCCGGTCCGCGTCCGCCCCCACGTCGCCCCGGCGGCCGCCGGCTACGCGCTTCGCGGCCGCGGCCATGCGGTCCAGCGCGTCCTGCACCCGCTCGCGCGGCAGGCGGCCGGCGTCCAGCGCGGCCTTCACCTCGCGGATCACCGCCTCGCTGTCGTCGGGATAGAGCAGGGCGTCGCAGCCGGCGGCCAGGGCCTGGACGGCGGCGGCGGCCTCGCTGGTGTCCTCCACCAGCCCCTCCATGATCAGCGCGTCCGTCACCACCAGCCCGCCGAACGCCATCTCCCGGCGCAGCAGGTCCTGCAGGATGCGCGGGGAGAGCGTGGCGGGGATGCCGCTGGGGTCCAGCGCGGGGTAGGCGACGTGCGCGGTCATGACGCTGTCCGCGCCGGCGTGGACGGCGGCACGGAAGGGCTGCAGGTCGTCCTGCAGCAGCTCGCGGCCGGCGGAGACGGTGGGGCGCTCGATGTGGCTGTCGCCGCGGGTGCGGCCGTGCCCGGGAAAGTGCTTGGCGCACGACAGCGCCCCGCCGCGCCGGCACCCGCGCACCCACGCCGCCACCTGCGCGGACACGGTGTCCGGCGCGGTGCCGAACGCGCGCACGCCGATGATGGGGTTCTCCGGCTCCAGGTCCACGTCCGCCACGGGCGCGTACACCCAGTTGACGCCCAGCGCCCGCGCCTCGCGCGCGGTCAGCTCCCCCGCGCGTTCCGTCGCCGCCAGGTCGTGCAGGGAGCCGAGGGCGGCGGCGGGGGGCAGCGGGGTGGCGCCGCGGAACTGCTGCCCGGCGCCGCGCTCCAGGTCGCTGGCGACGAGCAGGGGCCGGCGGGCGCGGGCGTGCAGGTCCGCGGTCAGCTCGCGCACCGCCCCCGCCTCGCCGCCGAAGAGGATGAATCCCCCCACCCCCAGCTCCAGCCCGCGCTCGATGGTGTCGCGCGAGCCCTCGAATCCCCTCTCCGCGGTCCACCGCACCGCCGGCAGCAGCAGCCGCGCAACGTTCACGATCGATCCCTCCAGGTGTGATCAACCAGCATCGGTACGGGGAGCGAAGTGCCTCCCGTGGGCGGAGGCCCCCTCCCCGCTCGTTCCTCGCTGCCCCTCCCCCAACTTCGGGGGAGGGGCTTTGTACTCGCGCGGTGCTCCCGTGGTTCTCCGCGTCCTCCGCGTCTCTGCGTGAGTCCGGCAGTTCCTCCGCGTCCTCTCTCCTGAACCTCCGCGCCCTCTGCGTGAAATGCAGTTCAGCGGTTCAAAAGCGCCCGCCCCGCCGGGATGCCGGGCGGGGCGGGCGAGATCACGGAGAGGGCGGCGCCGGCGCGGGCGGGGGTTCGAAGGGGCCCGGCAGCGCCACGTCGACCATGCTGGGCCCGCGCAGCACGAAGGCGTCGCGCACCTCGCCCACCACCATCCACCGCACCGGCGACGCGCCCCGGTGCACGTTGGGGTTGGCCGCCGCGGTCGTGCGCCCGATGACCAGCGGCTCGCCGCCCTCGAACGACGCGCGGAGCACCTCGTAGTCGATCAGCGTGCCCGCCACGTCCTCGCGCCGGCTGCCGGGCACCTCGCGCACGAACACGAAGTGCTTGGTGAACGGCATCACCCGCGGCGCGATGCCCTGGCCCACCTGCCGCGCCTGCCCGCTGGCCAGGTCGCGCATGTGGATCATGCGGTCCTCCTCGAACACCACCACGCGCCGGTTGGGGTCGAAGAAGGCCGGCACCACGCCGTTGACCACCTCCACCCGCTGCGCCAGCGGCACCAGCGCCGCGTCCGGCATCTCCACCCACAGCGCCCCCACGTCCAGCCGCCCCTCGCGGTCGGACTGCGTGGGGTGGAAGACGATGTGCGGCACCGAGTCGCCCCCCGCGGTGCGCAGGTCGCCGCGCTCGTCGGGCTCCAGCGGCGCGCCGCGGCCCTCCAGCAGCGTCAGGAGCTGCCGCGCGATGGTGCGCACCGCGCCGTTCTCCTCGCGCCGCAGCAGCGCGCGCACCAGCGGCGCGTCCTCCACGTCCAGGTGCTGCAGCACGTTCAGCCGCACCAGCGACGAGGGGTCGCCCACCGCGGCGCGCAGGGCGGTCCGGGCGACCGCGCTGTCGGGCACGAAGCGCTGCAGCCCGGTGACGGCGGCGGCGCGCACCCGGTCGCTGGGGCTGGAGAGGAGCTGGCGGCGCAGGATGGTGACGCTGTACGGCGCCTGCCGATCCGCCAGCAGCAGGACCGCGTTGGCGCGGGCCGGCTCGTCCAGCGACTCGTCCTCGATCATCCCGATCAGGATCTCGTCCAGCTCCGGCCCCATCACCTCCAGCCGCGCCCGCTCGCGGTAGAAGGCGGGCGTGGGCTCCTCCACGTTCAGCATCCGCCGCACCTGCCAGGTCAGCGCGTGCGTGCCGTACCGCGGCGGGGGGGGATTGATCATGGCGCACCCCGGCGCCAGCAGCAGCGCCGCCGCGAGCGCAAGGCCCGGGGCGGTGTGCGTGCGGCGACGGGTGCGGCGGTGGAGCATCGGGACGTTCCGGGTCCGGGCTCAGGTTCAGGCGCCGGGCGTCAGCGAGCCCAGCACGCGCGGGCCGGCGGCGCCGGTGGCGGACGGCACGCTGCCGGGAATGCCGCGCAGGTGCGCCCATGCCAGCAGCGCGAACGCCACGGCCTCCTTGGCGTCGGGGTCCACCCCCAGCGCGGCGCCGTCCACCACCGGCAGCGGCGCCAGCAGCGCGCGGATGCGGCCCGCCAGCACCGGGTTGCGCGCCCCGCCGCCGGTCAGCACCACCTCGTCGACGCCGCGGGGGACCACCCACCGCTCGTACGCGTCCGCCACGGTGCGCGCCGTCAGCTCCGTGAGCGTGGCGACCAGGTCCATCCAGTCCTGGTCGCCCTCCGGCTGCACGGCCTGCACCAGCCGCTCCACGAGCGGCCGCCCGAACTCCTCGCGGCCGGTGGACTTGGGCGGCTCCGCGGCGAAGTACGGGTGCCGCAGCAGGTCGTCCAGCAGCGCCGCGTCCACGGTGCCCCGCGCCGCCAGGCGCCCGTCGCGGTCGAAGCGGTGGCGGCCCTGCGTGGCGATCTCCACCGCCGCGTCGATCAGCGCGTTGGCCGGCCCCGTGTCGAAGGCGAAGACCGGCTCCGCGCTCCCCCTGGGCGGCACGCGCGTCAGGTTGGCGATGCCGCCCAGGTTCTGCAGCGCCCGCGCGCGGCCCGGCAGGGAGAAGAGCACCTGGTCCGCCCAGGGCACCAGCGGCGCCCCCTGCCCGCCCGCCGCCACGTCGCGCGTGCGGAAGTCGCTGACCACGGGCCGACCCGTCCGCTCCGCGATGGTGGCCGGGTCGCCGAGCTGCAACGTGGCGCCCCGGCGGTTCTCTGACGGCGGGCGGTGCCACACCGTCTGCCCGTGGCTGCCGACGGCGTCCACGCTGCCGACGTCCACGCCGGCCTCCGCGCACACGCGCAGCGCCGCCTCCGCCAGCCACTCGCCCAGCTCCGCGTGCAGGCCGCAGAGCGCATCCGCCGTGCCCGCCACGATGGCGTCGTGGATGGCCGCGCGCCGCTCCGCGGGATATTCCACCGTCAGCGAGTGGACCACGCGGATGGCAACGTCGCCGACCGTTTCTCCGGAGACGTCCACCAGCGCCGCGTCCACGCCGTCCAGCGAGGTGCCGGACATCAGGCCGATGATCCTCATCCGCCGCCCTCCCCGCGCGCGGCGCCGCGCACGGCGGCCAGCAGCACGCCGTCGGTCTGCGCGGCGGCCTGGAAGAGCTGGTAGGCCGTGGCGCCCTCGTACGGGCCGCCGCGCACCCGCCAGTCCCACACGTCCAGCCCGCGCCGCTGCACCATCACGAAGCTGCGAAAGCGGAGCCGCGCGTACTCGGCCACCAGCGCCGCGGCATCGCCCGGCATCCCCTCGCTGCCCACGGCGAAGTCCGCGGGGAGCGCGCGGCCGTCCACCATGGCCTCCAGCATCCGCTGCAGCACCGTCTCCGCCATCACGGCCATCCCCAGCACGTGGGACAGGCCGGGGTGCGCGGGGGGGGCGTCCTCCACCGCGACGCGCAGGGCGCGCGGGGCAATCTCCACGCGCACCAGCAGGTCCTCCCACTCCACCTCGGACGGCGGCCGCGCGGGCAGCGTGCGCGGGTCGGCGGAGAAGATCACCCCGCGCTCCGCTTGAGCACGTCGCCCAGGCGCCCGCCGGCGCGGGCCAGGACGGCGGTGGCCTGGTCGCGGTCCGTGTCCGTCCAGTGCATCACCATGGCCAGCTTGACGCTGCCGCCGCTGCGGAACAGGAGGCCGCGCGCCGCGTCGCGGTCCAGGTCCAGCATCTCCATGAGGATGCGCTCGCTGCGGTCGCGCAGCTTCTCGTTGGTGGCGCGCAGGTCCACCATCAGGTTGCCGTACACCTTGCCCAGGCGGATCATGGCGCCCGTGGTGATGGCGTTCAGCACCAGCTTGGTGGCCGTGCCCGCCTTCATGCGCGTGGATCCCGTCACCACCTCCGGGCCCACCAGGGGGGCGACGACCACGTCGTAGACCTGCCGCATCCACTCCTCGGGATGGGTGCAGAGCAGGAAGCCGGCGCGGGCGCCGCGCTGCTTGGCGCGGGTCAGCGCGCCGTGCACGTACGGCGTGGTGCCGCTGGTGGCGATGCCGAAGACGAAGTCCTTCGGGCCCACGTTCATCTCGTCCATGGCGGCGCCGCCGGCCTCGCGGCTGTCCTCCGCGCCCTCCCTGGCCTTGAGCAGCGCCTCCATGCCGCCGGCGATGACGCCCTGCACCATCACGGGATCGGTGCCGTAGGTCGGCGGCATCTCCGACGCGTCGAGCACGCCCAGCCGGCCGCTGGTGCCCGCGCCCACGTAGATCAGCCGGCCGCCCGCGCGGAAGGCCTCTTCCGCGAACTCGATGGCACGCGCCACCGCGTCGAGCTGGGTGCCCACGGCGGGCGCCACCTTGTGGTCCTCGCGGTTGATGATGCGGGCGATCTCCAGCGCGGAGAGCCGGTCGATGTCCGCAGTGGCGGGGTTGCGCTGCTCGGTGAGCCGGGGGTCCAGCGGCGGCCTGGAAGTCATCCGGTGCGGGTGATGGTGAGTCCTGGCGCGGGGGTGCGCCGCCCCAACGTGCGCGCCCGCGGGGGAGGGCGCAAGCCTTGTGCGCGTGGCGGGCGCTTGCGTGACGCGGAGGAACTGCATTTCACGCAGAGGGCGCGGAGGTTCAGAAGAGAGGACGCGGAGGAACCGCGGGCTCACGCGGAGCCGCAGAGGCAAACGGAGAGCCGCAGAGGAACTGCAGGAGAAAAAAAGGAGAACCGAAGTCTCCCCCTCTCCCGCGCCGCGTGCTCGGGGTTGTCCGGATGCACGGGAGTGCGCGGGCGCGGGGGAGGGGGCCGGGGGGTGGGGCCCCGCACCAGCCCGGCTCCCCTCCTCTCCCGCTCCGCGGGGGGAGGGGGTCGGGGGGTGGGGCCGCCCGCGGTAGAACGCTGCCCCGCGCGCCGGCGGGGCTGGGCGGTTGCCCTCCGCCATCGCCCGCCTACTTTGTCCCTCCACCATCCACCTACAGCACGCACCGACGCCCATGCACCGCACCCGCGCGCTCCCGCTGCTCGCGCTGCTCGCGCTGAGCCCCGTCCTTGCCGCCTGCGGTCCCGGCGGGCCGCGGGCGGCGGACGCGGCCGTCGCGCAGGACACCGGCATCGCCTTTCCGCCCGAGTGGGAGTTCCAGCGCGGCTCGCTGGCGCCCACCCTGGCCTCGCGCGGCATGGTGGTGACCACCGACCGCGTGGCCAGCGAGATCGGCGCGGAGATCCTGCGCCGCAACGGCAACGCGGTGGACGCGGCGGTCGCGACGCATTTCGCGCTGGCGGTGGTCAACCCCGAGGCGGGCAACATCGGCGGCGGCGGCTTCCTGGTGGTGCGCATGGCGGACGGCACCACCGCCTCGCTCGACTTCCGCGAGGCGGCGCCCGGCCGCGCCACCCGCGACATGTTCCTGGACAGCGCCGGCAACGTCGCGGACTCGCTCTCGCTGGTGGGGCACCTGGCCAGCGGCGTCCCCGGCTCCGTGGCGGGGATGTGGGAGGCGCACAGGCGATTCGGCGCGCTGCCCTGGGCGGAGCTGGTGGCGCCCGCCATCGCCCTGGCGGAGGGCATCGTGGTGCACGAGCGGCTGGCCGGCTCGCTGCGCACCTACGAGGAGCGCCTGCGCCGCTACCCCGCCACCGCCGCCGTCTTCCTGTCCGGCGGCCGCGCGCCCCGCGTGGGCGAGCGCCTGGTGCAGCGCGACCTGGCGGAGACGCTGCGCCGCATCGCCGCGAACGGCGCCGACGGCTTCTACCGCGGGCGCACGGCGGAGCTGGTGGAGGCGGAGATGCGGCGCGGCGGCGGGCTCATCACCGCCGCGGACATGGCCGCGTACAGGGCGGTGTGGCGCGACCCGCTGCGCTTCCGCTACCGCGGGCACGAGGTCATCTCCATGCCGCCCCCGTCGTCCGGCGGCGCCACCATGGCGGAGATGCTCAACATCATGGAGGGATACGACCTGCGGGCCATGGGCTACCTCTCCCCGCGGCACGTGCACGTGTTCGCGGAGGCGGCGCGGCGGGCGTACGCGGACCGCAACGCCTACCTGGCCGATCCCGACTTCGTGCCGCAGCCGGTGGCGCGGATGATGAGCGACGAGTACGCCGCGCAGCGCCGCCGCGACATCCGCCTGGACCGGGCCACGCTGTCGGGGCAGGTGGCGCCCGGCCTGGGCCCCGTCCCGGCGGAGGGCGAGAACACCACGCACTACTCCATCGTGGACGGCCGCGGCAACGCGGTGGCGGTCACCACGACCATCAACTCGCTGTACGGCAGCCTGGTGACCGTGGAGGGCGCCGGGTTCCTGCTGAACAACGAGATGGACGACTTCACCTCCAAGCCGGGCGTGCCCAACCAGTTCGGGCTGGTGCAGGGCGCGGCCAACGCCATTGCCCCCGGCAAGCGCATGCTGTCCGCCATGACGCCCACCATCGTGCTGCGGCCGGACGGGCGCCTGCTGCTGGTGACCGGCACGCCGGGGGGATCGACCATCATCACCTCCCTGGCGCTCACGGTCAGCCAGGTGGTGGACTGGGGGATGGACGCCGCCACCGCCGCCGCCGCCCCGCGCCTGCATCACCAGCACCTGCCGGACTCGCTGCGCTATGAGCGCGACGGCCTGCCGGACCGCACCGCGGACGCGCTGCGGGCGATGGGCCATGCCGTGGCGGAGCGCCCCGGCTTCCAGGGCGACGTGCAGAGCATCGTGGTGCTGCCCAGCGGCTACCTGAGCGGGGTGGCCGACCCCCGCCGCGGCGGTGCCGCCATCGGCGTGGGCGAGGTGCGGCGGGTGGTGCAGTAGGCCCTCACCCTGCGCGGCACCGAGGCGCGCGACTGTCGTCGCGTCCTCGGTGCCACGCTGTCCCTCTCCCACAAACCGCGTGGGAGAGGGAGAAGGCTGGTGCGATCGGCGGAGGCTTGCTCATGGATCGGGATTGCTCGCCCGAGGTCAGGCAGGCGGCCAGGCGGCTGCGCAGGGAGATGACGCCTGCGGAGGAGCGGCTGTGGATCGTGCTGCGGAACCGCGCCGTGAACGCACACAAGTTCCGGCGGCAGCATCCGCTGCATGGCTTCGTGCTGGACTTCTACTGCGCCGCCGCGAAGCTGTGCGTGGAGCTGGACGGCGGCGTGCACGACGAGCAGCAGGAGCGGGACGAGGCGCGCACCGCGGTGCTGGAGACGCACGGCATCCGCGTGCTGCGCTTCCGGAACGAGGAGGTCTTCGCTGACGTCAACGCCGTGGTGCGTGCCATTTCGCAGGCGGCCGCCGCGTGCTGAGAGCTTCTCCCTCTCCCGCGCAGTTTGCGGGAGAGGGACAGCGTGCCCCGGCGGCCGCGACGACAGTCGCGCGCCGACGGGGCACGCAGGGTGAGGGCCCCGCGACGACAAGTCGCGCGCCGACGGGGCACACAGGGTGAGGGCCCGCGGCACTGCACGTGCAGCGACCTCCGCGCCCGGTTGGAATGAGCCGGGCTCAGACACACGGAGCAGATGAGCTACCGCATCAAGCGAGTTGCCGCGCTGACAGGCATCAATCCCGCCACGCTGCGGGCCTGGGAGCGGCGCTACGGGCTGGTGGCGCCGGGCCGCACCCGCTCCGGCTACAGGCTCTACACGGACGAGGACGTCGCGATGCTCTCGCGCATCAAGGTCCTCGTGGACGAAGGCCTGACCATCGGCGAGGCCATCACCCGCGTGCGGCGCGGCGCGGAGCCGCTGCCCGCGGACGCGGAGGGCCCGTCCGTGGGCCGGTCGCGCGCGCGGCTGCTGGAGTCGCTGCTGGCCTTCGACCGCCGCGCCGCGCTGGACGCCTACGAGCCCGTGGAGGCCCTGCCCGCCGAGCGGCGCGTGGCGGAGGTGCTGCTGCCGGTCATGCGCGAGGTGGGGCATCGCTGGGAGCACGGGCTGACCGGCGTGGGCGAGGAGCACTTCGCCAGCGCCTTCGTGCGCGAGAAGCTGGTGGGCATCATGGAGTCGCTGGACACCGGCGCCGCGCGCGGGCCGGAGGGCGTGTGCGCCGGCCCGCCGGGGGAGATGCACGAGTTCGGGCTGATGGCCGCCGCCATCCACCTGGCCACGCGCGGCTGGCGGGTGCTGTACCTGGGCGCCAACGTGCCGCTGGACGAGCTGCGGCGCGTGCTCTCCGCCCGCGTGCCCGCGCTGCTCTGCACCTCGGTGGTCATGCCCGTCAGCGAAGCCGGGCTGTGCCAGCTGGCGCAGGGCCTGCGCGCCGCCGCGCCCAGGCAGACGGAGATCGTCATCGGCGGCGGCGGGGCCATGGGCAAGTGCGCCGGCGTGGACG
>DASTLD010000418.1:0-2575 GCA_035715345.1 Longimicrobium sp. | reverse complement strand
CCGAACGCGCGGTGGACTGGCCCCTCCCGCGGGTGAAGTTCCGCGCGTGTCCGGAGATGGGGAGCGACCCAGGTTCGGGGAGCCCGGCTCCCGGAACGAAAGGAACCCCGCCGTGGACGCGGCGGGGTTCGGCGTTCGCGGGCGGTTCCCGGCCTTACGAGGGGATGCGCACCTCGGCGGGCAGGGGCAGCGACACCAGCTCCGCGGAGGCGAGCGCCAGGTATAGCCGCCGGCGCGGGAGATCGACCGCGAGCTGCCGCGCGCCGGCCGCGCCGGGCAGGTCCAGGCGCAGCGCCACCTTCCCGCCGGGGTCGAGCACCATCACCACCGCCGCGGCGTCCGGGCCGGTGTCCAGCAGCAGCCACAGCCACCCCCGCGTCTCCACCGCGTCCGCCACGTACGAGAGCGTGTAGAACGCGCCCGGGCTGCGGAGCGCGCGGTTGCGCGCGAAGAAGTTCGCGCGGATCGCCTCCACCTCGGGCGCGTCGATGCGCGTCCGCCAGCGCTCGGTGCCGTCCGGCCCGTAGCGCGCCACGGCGGGGTGGGCCAGCAGCACCAGCCAGGCGCCGCCGCCGTCCGAGGGCACGGGAAGCACCTCGTCGCGCAGCTCGCGGGGAATCTCGCCGCGGCGGATCTGCCCCTTCACGGCGCGGTAGTCGGTGATGCGGTCCACCGGGCCCTCGCGCGTTCCCAGCGCCAGCGGAGCCGCGGCGGTGCCCGGCGCCAGGCTGGCCAGCGAGGTCTCGCCGCGGCGGAGCGTGGCCCACGCCATGCCGCCGCGCGGCGTCAGCGCCACGCGCGCGCCCAGCGTGCGCTCGGACACGAAGTCGCTGCGCAGCAGGCGGCCGTCCGGCGCGAACTGGTGCACGCGCTGGTTGCCCATGTCCGCCACCCGCACCACGCCGTCGTCCACGGCCAGCGCCATGGGCCCGTTGATCTCGCCCGGCCCGCCGCCGCGCCGGCCGATGGGGCGCGCGGCCCCGCCGTCCCCCGGCACCACCAGCACGCGGTGGAGCATGTCGTCCAGCACGTACACGATGCCGCGCGCGTCCACCGCCAGGTCCGCCGCGCGCCCGATCTCCCCCCCGTCGGCGCCCACCAGCGTCTCCGCCGGCGCCGCCACGGACACCTGGCGCGGCGCGGCGCTCCCCCCGCACCCGGCCAGCACCAGCGCGGCGGCGGCCGCCGCGCACCCCCGGCGCGCGCTCACGAGCGGCCCACGCGCCGCAGCAGCGCGGCCACGCCCTCCTGGTGCGGCCCCACCGCCGCGGACGACGTGCGCGTCTCGACCACGCGCCCGCGGCGGTCCACCAGCACGGACGCCGGGCGGTTGGAGCGGGCCGGCTTGGGGTCCGGCACCCAGCGCCGCATGCGCTCCGCGTCCACGTACAGCGGGTAGGTGATCTCCGACGCCCGCGCGAACCTCTCCGCCTCCTCGCGCGAGAAGCCGCCGGCAACGCCCACCACGTTCAGCCGCCCGCCCGCCTCGCGGTAGGCGCGCTCCAGCACCGCCACGTGGTACAGCCCGCCCGCGCAGTCGCTCTCCGCGAAGTAGAGGAAGAGCGTGTACTCCGCCTCCGGGTGCACGCACGGCGCCCGGCCCAGGCAGACGGTACGGGCGGCGTCCAGCCGCAGCGCGTCCAGCGCGGGCCCCAGCCGCGCGCCCTGGCGCGGCAGCGCGACCGCGTGCGCCGCCGCGAACGACGCGGCGAACACGCCCGCGACCGCCAGCGCCGCCGGCAGATGGGTTCTCAGCTTCATGCGCCCGCCTCCTCTCGCCGGGGGTGCGCCGCCGCGCGCCGGGCGCCGGCGGCGTCCGCGCCGGGGCCCACGTACTCCCACGCGGACAGCTCCGTCACGTCGGCCGCCACGCGCCGCAGGAACACGAGCGTCCGGCCGGCGGCGCAGGTGGGCCAGCCCTGGCTCAGCAGCCCCGCCGCCACGCGCCCGCCCTCCCCGTCGTACACGTCGAGCTGCACGCCGTGGTACGGGCGCCGCACCTCGTATCCCGCGAACGCCAGCCCGCCGCCCGCGTGCAGGTACACCAGCGGCGTCCACCCCTCCAGCCAGTGCTCCAGGCCGTCGGACAGGCCGCCCGTCCGCGGCCGCGGCGACGGCGCCGCGTATCCCGGCGGCGCCTGGCCAAAGCGGGCCAGCTCGGCGCCCTCCGCGGAGAAGCGGCGCAGCAGGAACGAGGTGGGCTCCGCCGCCAGGATGCCGCGGTCCTCGTCCACCGCCATCGTCACCGGCAGCAGCACGTGCTCGTCGCGCGCGATGACGCCGGGGTCCATGCGCAGGAAGGTGCGCCGCAGGCGGCCGTCGGGGCGGTACACGGCCAGGAGGGTGACGGAGTCGCGCGTCACCCGCCGCTCGCCGCCCACCAGCAGGTCTCCCCCCGCGAGCACGCCCAGGCTGGCGCCGGAGTGGCCCGAGTTGGTGTACGCGTAGTCCAGGCGCCTGCCGTCCTCCGCGTAGCGCAGCAGCCGGCGCCCCTCGCCGTCCATCACGTGCAGGGTGCGCCCGGCGGCGTCGAAGGCCAGCGCGGTGGGGTCGCGGGGCTGCTCACCGGCCGCGA
>DASTLD010000417.1:0-14906 GCA_035715345.1 Longimicrobium sp. | reverse complement strand
GCGCTGATGCGTGACGCAAGGAAGGCTCTCGCCTGGATGATGCGGGCAAGACGGGTGTCAGCGCAATCTGCTGAGACCCAACATCTACGGGGGTGGCCCTGCCACGGCGGGCGGCAGCGCGCACCACCCTTCGCCCTCTCCCGCGCAGTTTGTGGGAGAGGGACAGCGTGCGCGGCAGGACGCGACGAAGTCGCGCGCCTGACGTGCACGCAGGGTGAGGGCCCTTGCTTGACACCCCCGGCCATGCGGCGCAGTCTGTGCGGCTCGCGCATGCACACGAGAAAACAGGAGACGGGACGGGGATGTCGTACCTACGGCAGGACGCGCTGGACTACCACAGCCAGGGCCGCCGCGGCAAGATCGCGGTGGTGCCCACCAAGCCCGCCAGCACCCAGCGCGACCTGTCGCTGGCGTACTCGCCCGGGGTGGCGGAGCCGTGCCGCGAGATCGCCGCCAACCCCGAGGACGTGTTCAAGTACACGGCGCGCGGCAACCTCGTCGCCGTGGTCTCCAACGGCACCGCCGTGCTGGGGCTGGGCAACATCGGCCCGCTGGCGTCCAAGCCGGTCATGGAGGGCAAGGGCGTGCTTTTCAAGCGCTTTGCCGACATCGACGTCTTCGACCTGGAGGTGGCGTCGCAGGCGGCGGACGACGTCATCCGCTTCTGCGAGCTGCTGGAGCCCACGGTGGGCGGCATCAACCTGGAGGACATCGGCGCGCCGGAGTGCTTCTACATCGAGGAGGAGCTCAAGCGGCGCCTGGAGATCCCCGTCTTCCACGACGACCAGCACGGCACGGCGGTGATCAGCGGCGCCGCGCTGCTCAACGCGCTGGAGATCACCGGCAAGCCCATCGATTCGCTCAAGGTCGTGTTCTCCGGCGCCGGCGCCGCGGCCATCGCCACGGCGGAGCACTACGTGTCGCTGGGGGTGCGCCGCGAGAACATCCTGATGACGGACAGCAAGGGCGTGCTGACCCACGAGCGCGACAACCTGGACCCGTACAAGGCCCGCTTCGCCCGCGACACGCCGGCGCGCACGCTGGCGGACGCCATGGCGGGCGCCGACATGTTCGTGGGCCTGTCCGTCGCGGGCGCGGTTACCCGCGAGATGGTGGCCGCCATGGCGCCGCAGCCCATCGTCTTCGCGCTGGCCAATCCGGATCCCGAGATCCTGCCGGAGGACGTGCTGGCGGTGCGGCCGGACGCGCTGATGGCCACGGGGCGCACGGACTATCCCAACCAGGTCAACAACGTCCTGGGCTTTCCCTTCATCTTCCGCGGCGCGCTGGACGTGCGGGCGCGCGCCATCAACGACGAGATGAAGATGGCCGCCACGCGGGCCCTGGCGGAGCTAGCGCGGCAGGACGTCCCCGAGTCCGTGGAGCGCGCCTACGGCGACCGGCGGCTGCGCTTCGGGCCGGAGTACCTGATCCCCACGCCCTTCGACCCGCGCATCATGCTGTGGGTGGCGCCCGCGGTGGCGCAGGCGGCCATGGAGACCGGCGTCGCGCGGCGCGAGATCGACCTGGCGGAGTACCGGCTGGAGCTGGAGGCGCGCCTGGGCCGCAGCCGCAGCGTCATGCGCGACATCATCACCCGCGCGCGCACGGACCCGCGCAGCATCGTCTACCCCGAGGGCGAGCACGAGCGGATCATCCGCGCCGCCGCGCTCGTGGTGGGCGAGGGCATCGCCCGCCCCATCCTGCTGGGGCGCCCGGACCGCATCCGGCGCACGGCGGAGGGGCTGGGCGTGTCGCTGGAGGGCGTGGAGGTGGTGGACTACTGGGGCGACGAGGAGCGGCGCGAGGCGTACGCGCAGGAGTTCTTCCTGCGCCGGCAGCGCAAGGGCGTCACGCTGGCCCAGGCGCGCGAGCGCATGCGCGAGCCCGTCTTCTTCGGCTGCATGATGGTGCTGCGCGGCGACGCGGACGGCCTGCTGGCGGGCGAGGACATGTACTATCCCGAGACCATCCGCCCCGCGCTGGAGACCATCGGCACCGCGCCCGGCGTGCGGCGCGTGGCGGGGCTGTACATGCTGGTCACCGAGCGCGACGTGTTGTTCTTCGCCGATACCACCGTCAACATCGACCCCGACGCGGAGACGCTGGCGGACATCGCCCTGCTCTCCGCGGACTTCGTGCGGCGCCTCGGGCTCCAGCCGCGGGTGGCCATGCTGTCGTTCTCCAACTTCGGCTCCGTGCGCAGCCCGGACAGCGACAAGGTGCGCAAGGCCACGGACCTGGTGAAGCGACGCGCGCCGGAGCTGGAGATCGACGGCGAGATGCAGGCGGACACGGCGCTGCTGGACGACGTGCGCACGCAGCTCTACCCCTTCACCACGCTGCGCGGGCGGCCCAACATCCTGGTGTTCCCCAGCCTGGACGCGGCCAACATCGCCTACAAGCTGATGTGGCGGATGGGCGGGGCGGAGGCGTTCGGCCCCATCCTGCTGGGCATGGGGCACCCCATCCACGTGCTGCAGCGCGGCAGCGAGGCGGCGGACGTGCTCAACCTGACCGCGATGGCGGTGGTGGACGCGCAGGAGCACGCCGGCCGGGCCGCCGCGCGCGCCGCCGCCGCCGCCGCCGGGTGAGCGCGCCCGCCGGGTCCGTCGAGATCCACTACCTGCGCCCCCCGCAGCAGCTCGACGTCTACTCGCAGCCCGTCGCGCACGACGGCGGCGAGTACGTGGTCACCTACCTGGCCCACGCCGCGCGGACGAAGGACGCGAAGGTGGGGGAGCGCGTGGTGCTGCAGCCGGGATCGCCCGTGGTCTGGTTCACCTACCGCGGCGACGTGTGGCACGACGTCGGGCGCTTTCACCTGGCGGACGGCACCTTCACGGGCTTCTACGCCAACGTGCTGACGCCGGTGGAGATGGGCGACGGGCGCTGGGACACGACCGACCTGTTCCTGGACGTGTGGCTGGGCAGCGACGGCGTGGTGGAGGTGCTGGACCGCGACGAGCTGGACGATGCGCTGCGCGACGGCGTCGTGACGCCGGACGTGGCCGCGCGCGCGGAGCGGGAGGCGGAGCGCCTGGCCGCGGCCGCCCGCGCCGGCGACTGGCCGCCGCCGCACGTGCGCGAGTGGACGCTGGAGCGCGTGCGCGCGGCGCTGGGCGACCAAGGGTGATGCAGGGAGCCCCCGCCCGGGCGGACCGGGCGCGGCTTTCTCGTCACCAGCAGTTGGTGTAGCCCTGGACGGTCAGGTAGTCGCAGGAGTAGAAGGTGAACGGGTGCTCCACGCAACGGTAGTACGCCGTGGGGCAGTCGCAGCTGTCGAAGCGCGTGCAGCCCTCGAGCTGCGCCGCGCGCACGGTGCCGCGTGGCCCCGCGTCCGCCCCGCCCGTCGGGAACGATTCCACGCGCACATTGTCCAGGTCCAGCCTCAGCTTCTTCCGCATACGGCACCTCGGGAAATGGGGGATGTCGGCCTGCCGCTTTGCGATACGATGCCGGAGCCGGCGGGCGCCGCGCAACCACGCGGTTGACCGCGCCCGCGCCCGCCGATAGTCTCCGGGCACACACGCAAGCGACTCCGGGCGCGGGCCGATGCCGCTGCGCGCCTCCGCTTTCTCCGCGAGACGATCCCATGCGCCTGCTCCGTACGCGCCCGGCGTTCCTGGCCGCGCTGCTGCTGCTCTCCGCCTCCACCGTCGCCTGCGCGCAGAGCGACGCCGCGCCCGCCGCGGGCCGCGCGCCCGCGCTGAGCCCCGACTCGCTGCTGGCGCGGGCGGACCGCGGGCGCGCCAGGGGGCCGGAGCAGGCGCCGGTGACGCTGGTGGAGGTGTCGGACTTCCAGTGCCCCTACTGCCGCGAGTTCGCCGCCACCACGTACGCCAAGCTGGACAGCGCCTACCTGAAGACGGGCAAGGTGCGGATGATCTACATCAACTATCCGCTGACCACGCACCGCGAGGCGTTCGCCGCGGCGGAGGCGGCCATGTGCGCGGGCGCGCAGGGCAAGTTCTGGCCGCTGCACGACCGTCTCTTCGCCACGCAGCGCGAGTGGAGCGGGCAGGCGGACGCCGCGAAGCGGTTCGCCGGCTTCGCGCGCGAGGCGGGGGTGGACATGGCGGCGTTCAGCGAGTGCGTGGACAACGACCGCACCGCCGGCCTCATCGTGGGCGACGCCATGCAGGCCGCGAGCGCCGGCATCAACGGCACGCCCACCTTCATGCTCATGAGCCGCGCGGGGCAGAAGGCGCTGAGCGGCGCCATCCCCTTCGAGCAGCTCAGCCATGAGATCGAGGCGATGCTGGCGGCCCCGGCGTCCGCGACACCGCCGCCGCCCTCGTCCTGAACTGCAATCACGCAGAGGGCGCGGAGGTTCAGAAGAGAGGACGCGGAGGAGCTGAGCGAGCTCCTCCGCGTCTTCGTATGAAATTCTTGTCTCTGGCGCCGGACAGGAATACACTACGTCAATCCGTCCGCGCTCCTATTCGATCTTTATTCATCCATGCGAAAGCTCGTCCTGCTCCCTCTCGCCACGATCTGCTTCGCGGGGTGTGATGCCGCGGGGCCGTCGCCGGCCAGCGCGCCGACGCCCGGGGCGAGCGTGCGCGGGGTGCTGGAGCCGGTCGACACCATCGCGCTGCGCCACTCGCCGGGCGACCCGCTGATCCGCCTGTCCGGGCTCGACATCCGCGCCGGCGACGGCGCCATGGTGGTCTCCGACGCGTCCGGCGGGACCGTCCAGCTCTTTGCGCGGGACGGGCGGCTGCTGCGGCTGCTGGGCCGGAAGGGCTCCGGCCCCGCGGAGTTCCAGATCCCCTACTCCCCCCGCTTCGACCCCGACGGCCGCATCCACGTCCCCGACGCGCGGAACACGCGGATCACGGTGTTCTCTCCGGACGGGACCGTCTCCGGACACGTGCCGCTCACCGCCTTCGTCCGGGTGACCGCGGCCGAGCCGGAACCCGCCGGCACCTACCTGGTCGCCGCCACCCGCACGGAGGAGGACCCTCACACGCTCTTCCGCATCGATGACCGAGGGCGCGTGCTGCAGCCGCTGCTTCCGCTGGCGGATCGCGCGTCCGAAGACCCGATGCTCGCGGGGATCCGCCGCGCCTCCTTCGCGGTGCAGGGCGATTCGCTGTACGTCGCACTCACGACCGCGGACTCGGTGTGGTCGGTGCCGCGGGGCGGCGGCCAGGTGCAGCGCCTCCACCTGCGGGTGCCGGGCTACACCGCGCCCAAGCCGCCGCGGCCGGGGATCATGAGCATGCGCGAGGCGGCCGCGTGGGGCCGGACCTTCTCGATGGCGGCCGCGGTGTTCGCCACCGACGGAGCGGTCGCCGTTCCCTTCGTGCGCGGCGTGCTGTTCGAGGGCGATTCCACCACGCTGCTGTTCCGGCAGCCGGGCGGGTCGTGGATCAGCATCGCCGATCCGCCGATCATCGTGCGCGCCGCCAACGGGTACTTCGCCGCGCTGGAGGACCCGTACGCGGACACGCTCCGCATCGTGCTCTACCGCAGGCGCCGGGGATGAGCCGCATCCTGGCCATCCCGCTGCTCGCGCTGGGAACCGCCTGCGGCGCCGGTGACGGATCGGGCGCCAGGATTCGCGAGCCCGCCTCCCCGCTCGCGGCGCTGACCGCCGAGACGCTGCGGGTGGTGCGGGGCACGGCCCAGCGCGCCTGCGGCCCCGCGCCCGAAGTGGCGGCCGTCCAGGCGGTGTACCTCACGGCCGACAAGTGCCTGAGCTGCCTGGAGATCGGCGCGATGATGCGCGAGCTCACCCGCGACGCAGCGGCGCCCGGGCAGACGGTGGTGGTTGCACCCGCCGGGCACGCGGGCGAGGTCTGCGGCTACCTGCGCAGGGAGAAGGTGAAGGTGCCCGTGTATGCGATCCCGGGATCCCGGCTCGGGCGCAGCGGCCCGCCGGGTGACCTCGTCTACTTCCGCCTCGACGCAGCGGGACGCCTGCTCGAGCGCATCGCCGCTTTTGCACCCTCTGACCTGACCGAGCGGCTGGCGCGGATTTCCGCGATGGAATCCGCGGCCGACTTACCCTGAACCGGGAGGCGGAATGAGACGGAGCATCCGCGTGGCGGCGCTCGTGGCGGCCCTGAGCCTGGCGTCGGGGCTGCACGCCCAGAACCGCTGCCCGAACTACGGCAGGTGGTACTCCACGGAGTTCGGACTGGTGTGCGGCGGGTGGTCCGCCACGCCGTCCTGCATCTGGTACGACGACTGCCGAAGGACTACCTGACCAGGCGCGCAGCACAACGAAAGAGAGCCGCAGAGGACTCCCGTAGTTCCTCTGCGGCTCTCTTTTTACCTCTCTGTTCTTCCTCTGCGTGATTGCAGTTCCGGCAGTTCGCAGTTCCGCAGTCGCCTCACCCCTCGCCTTCGATCACGGACGCGGACACGAGGCGGTCCAGGTCCACGTACAGCTCGCGCGTCACGGACTCGTCCTCGCGCAGCAGGTCGATCAGGCGCGCGTACTGCCCCACCGTGGCCGCGGGCACGGACACCGTCTCCGCGTGGAAGGTCCCCTGGTCCGCGAACACCAGCCGCACGCGCACGCTCCCACTCTCTGGCACTGGCTCAGCCCTCCGCAACGGGTACGCCGCTCACCGGGCCCGCCTGAGCCCGGGGATCGACAGCAGGAAGATCAGGGTCATCAGGATGGCGGACACCACGCACCACTGGCACCAGGCGTGGATGACCCGCGCCTCCAGGAAGGTCAGGTAGCCGCTGAACGCCAGCCCCACCGCGGCGAGCGCGAAGATGGCCAGCGCCACCCACCGCTCCCCCGCCCAGCGCGGCTGCAGACCGAGCATGGACACGATCAGCAGCAGCAGGTATCCCACCACGCCCCACAGGGCCACCGGCTGCCCCAGGAAGAAGGCCCACTGCGACTGCTGCACCTTCTCGCAGCCGCCGGTGGTGCACTCCAGCGTGCCGATGTACCCCAGCTTGTAGAGCGTGAGGTAGGTGGCCAGCATCAGCCCCAGCAGCGACAGCAGGGCCACGCCCATGCGCGACCGCGGCGGGTCCGCGTGCTCCGGGTACTCCTCGTCCGCCGGAACGCCGGCCGGCGTCGTGCTCACCGCCGGACCGTGTCGCTGGTGGCGGTGTCCGCCAGCGCGCTGTCGCCGGACGGGGCGTTCGCCGCGGCGGCGGCCGGGGCCGCGGCGGGGGCGGCGTCGCCCATCTCCTGGCGGATCAGCTCCTCCCACTCGGCCCGGTTGGTGGGCCGCTGGTTCATCCGCTTGCCGTTGATGAACAGCGTGGGCGTGCCGCCGACCTCCATGGTGGTGCCGAACTGGTAGCTCTCCGACACTTCCTTCTGGAAGCGGTTGGAGCGCAGGCACTCCGCGAAGGCGCCGGCGTCCAGCCCCTCCAGGCGGGCGTACTCGATGAACATGTCCGCGGCCTTGCCGTTGGGCTGCTCCGCCCAGGACTGCTGCTGGCCGTACAGCCGGTCGTGGTAGGGCCAGAAGCGGCCCTGCTCGTTGGCGCAGCGGCCGGCGCGCGCGGAGAGCATGGCGTTGCGGTGGATCTGCACCAGCGGGAAGTCGTAGTAGACGAACCGCACGGTGCCGTTGTCGATCCACTCCTGCAGCAGCGGCTCCGCGAAGCGCGCGAAGTCGCCGCACGACGGGCACTGGAAGTCCGCGAACTCCATGATGACCACGGGGGCGTTGGGCTGCCCCTTGGAGATGCCGGGCACGCGCTGGAGCTGCTCCGGGCTCATGACCACGGGCGTCAGCGTGGTGGCCGGGGTGCCCCCGCTCTTGCGGAGCTGCAGCACCAGCAGGACGATGCCGGCCAGCGCCAGCGCGCCGAGCACGGCGTAGAAGGGCTTGAGCGACGACGAAGGGCGCCGTTTCTGGGGCGCGGGACGGGCCACGAGCCTACCTCCGGGAAGATTGTCTGGTACAGCGGCGGGCGCCAACAATAACCGCCGCGCCGGTTTGCGTGCAAGCCGCGGCCGGAACGCTCCTTGCACCCCGGCCCCGTCCGTTCCCCCTTACCAACCGGCGCGGAGCGCATGGACATTCGGCTGGTGCGCGGACGCGATTCGCGCGTGTGGATGTGGGTCACGCTGCTGGCGGGCGCCGCCATCGGCCTGCTGGTGCTGGCCATGCTGTTCGGCGACGGCACCGGCGGCCCCAAGCGGCAGGTGGGCGCCGCGGCCAACTTCGGCGCGGACCGCGGCGAGGTGCTGCCCATGCGCCGCGACGACTTCGACGCCCTGCTGCCGCTGGACACCCGCGAGCTGGGCCGCGTGGTGCGGCTGGTGGCCTGGGCGGAGACGCCGGTGCGCGGCGACGCGGTGTGGGTGCGCACGCTGACCAACCGTCGCGTGCTGGTGCGCTTCGAGCCGTCGCCGGAGGCGGGCGCGCTGCGCCGCGTGACGCCGGGTTCGCGGGTGGACCTGGACGGCTACGTGCAGAAGATCTCGCGGGCGGAGCTGCGCATCTGGACGGACACGCTGGGCGTGGTGCTGCCGCGCCCCAAGCCGGGGGTCAAGTTCGGCGACCTGCCGGACAGCAGCTTCGCGCGGGTGGACTCGCTGTTCATCAAGGACTTCTACGTCTCCGTGCGGCCGGAGGGCATCAGCCCCAAGCGCGCGCCGGCCCCCGCGCCCGCGCCGCGCCGGGACAGCGTGCGCCCCGCCGGCCTGCGCCCCGCGGACACCGCGGCGGCGGCGGACTCGATGCCGTGAACTGGACCCCGGACGCGCTGGACCGGCTGGAGCGGGCGATGGAGGAGGGGTGCCGGGTGCGGCTGCGGGTGCGCGGCGCGGAGATCGTGCTGCAGCCGCGGGAGATGCGGCACGACTACGGCGGCGAGCGCATCGTGGGCCGCCACCTGGGCACCGGCGACTCCATCGAGGTCCCGCTCGACGACGTTGAAGCCTTCTCCGTGATCCACTGAAAAGAATCATCACGCAGAGACGCAGAGGACGCAGAGAACTACGGGAGAAACAACGCTCTCCTGCAGTTCTCTGCGTTCCTCTGCGTCTCTGCGTGAGTTTCTTCGTTTCAGACGGATGCGAAGGAGCCGGCCTCCGCGAACTCGCGGCACGCCCGCACGAACTCCCAGAACAGCCGCCGGTCCGGGTCGCGCGGGTCGCCCTCCGGGCCGTGCGCCTCGCCGCGCTCGGGGTGCCACTGCACCGCGTACAGCCAGGGATGGTCCGTCCCCTCCACCGCCTCCACCACCCCGTCCTCCGCCCACGCCACCGGCCGCAGCCCCGGCGCCACGTCGCGCACCGCCTGGTGGTGGAACGAGTTGATGTGCAGCTCCGCGGTGCCGAAGACGCGCTCCAGCCCGCTCCCCGCCTCCACCCGGCCCTGGTGCCAGCGCGCGTTGATCTCCGCCTCCTGCTCGTGCAGCACGTCGCCCGCCAGCTGCGTGGGCAGGTCCTGGTACAGCGTGCCGCCCATCGCCACGTTCAGCAACTGCATCCCCCGGCAGATGCCCAGCACCGGCATCCCCCGCCGCAGCGCCTCGTGCACCGCCGCGATCTCCATCTCGTCGCGCGCCGGGTTGGGGTCGAACACCTCCGGCAGGCGCTCCTGCCCGTAGCGCGCCGGGTCCACGTCCTCGCCCCCGGTCAGCACCAGCCCGTGCGCCACCGACAGCAGCGCGCGGACGGCTTTCTCGCCGTTGGCGGGCGTCACCAGCAGCGCGGCGGCGCCCTCCGCCTCCACCGCGGCGATGTACTGCGCGTCGAGCTGCGCCCGCGGCAGCCCGCGCGACCCGCCCGGCGCCAGCGTCGTGGTCAGGGCGATCAGGGGACGTACGCTCATGCTTCGCGGCCTCTCGCCTGGAAAAAGTCCGGCCCGGCGGGAACGCAGGTTCCACGCCGGGCCGGGGATGCAAAGCGCGGCTCGCCGCGTCAGCCCACCGCCTCCGCGGGCAGGGCGGTGCAGGTGCGGTTGCGGCCCTGCTGCTTGGCCTGGTACAGCGCCGCGTCCGCCAGCGAGATCAGCTCCTCCGCGCTGCTGACCTCCGCCTCCGGCCACGACGCCACGCCCGCGCTCAGGCTGGCGCGCACCGCCACCTCGCCGAACACGAAGGGGATGGAGGCGAAGTGCGCCCGCGCCCGCTCCGCGAAGCGCGCCGCGCCCGCCGTCGTCGTGCCCGGCAGCACCACGACGAACTCGTCGCCGCCGTAGCGGCCGGCGCGGTCGCTGGCGCGCAGCGCGCCCTCCGTGCCCAGCCAGGCGCCCAGCGCGCGCAGCACCGCGTCCCCGGCCAGGTGGCCGCAGGTGTCGTTGATCTCCTTGAAGCGGTCCAGGTCCATCAGCACGATGCTCAGCGCCTCGCCGCGGCGCCGCGCGCTCTCCAGCTCCTCGTCCAGGTAGCCGGTGATGGAGCGCCGCGTGTCGCAGCCGGTCAGCTCGTCCGTGTGCGCCAGGTCGTGCAGGCGCTTGCGCTGCTCCACCAGCCGCTGGAAGAGCTGCACCCGGCCGCACGCCTGGATGATGGCCTCCGCCACGCGCTCCGCCAGCTCGGCGGCCTCGTCGCCCAGCACCGGCTCCTCCACCGTGGCCCGCTCCACGAACAGGCCGGTCAGGTTCTCGGTGATGGGAAAGGGGACGACGATCACGGAGCGCAGCGGCAGCGGCATGCCCCGGCGCTCCCACTCGCCGCGCACGCCGTCGAACAGCGGCGACGAGGCCACGTCGCGCACGGTGACCGGCTTGCCGGTGCTGAGCGCCTCGCGCACCTCGGGGTAGAGCGCCAGGTCCAGCTCCAGCCCGTCCGTCAGCTCCGCCTCGCTGCTGGCGGCCACGCGCGCCACCTTCTCGCCGCGCTGCACCACCAGCACGCTGCAGCGGCCCACGCCCAGGATCTCCGCGGTGCGGCTGGTGACCAGGTGGAACATCTCGTCCGCCGTCACCACCCGGTTCAGCTCGCGGATCAGGTCGATGGCCTGCAGCCGCATGCGGGCCTGCTCGCGCGCCGCGCGCAGGTCGCGGTTGCGGCGCACGTGGCTGTCCACGCGGGCCAGCAGCTCGTCCAGGCGGAAGGGCTTGGTCAGGAAGTCCACCGCGCCGTCGCGCAGCGCGCTGACCGGCAGCGCGCCGTCGTTGGTGGCGGTGATCAGCACCACGGGGATGTCCACGAAGCGCGCGTCCAGGCGCAGCGCGCGCAGCACCTCCAGGCCGGTCATCTCCGGCATCATCACGTCCAGCAGCAGCAGGTCCGGCGGGGCGTGGGCCGCCTCCAGCAGGTCCAGCACCGCGCGGCCGCTGGTGGCGGTGCGCACCTCGTAGCCCGTGACCTTGAGCGCGCGCTCCAGGCCCTGCAGGATGGACGGGTTGTCGTCGGCGACGAAGACGATGGGGGGCGTGTCGTTCATCGGGGGGTAAGGCAATCGGCGCCGGCGGGGCGGGCGCACGGGAAGAACGGAGGGCGCGCGGGGCGCGCTTGACGTCGGGTACGGTCAGGCCGCCGGGGCTGCGCGCGGCCTGTCGATCGGCGCGGGTTACACGGGGGCGGCGGCATTTTGGGCAAAACGCAGACCATGTAAACTCCAGGGAACAATCCAGCAACCACCGCACCTTCTCCGCCGGGTCGTGCGCGGACCGGGGCAGGCCCGCCACGGACTAGAGACAGATGTGTCCCAGCCGCCCGGGTCCGTTTCCTGCCTGCCCCTGCCCGGAGCGATGCCCCGGAACGCCCCGTCACCCGCCCCATCCGCCCGGTCCCCGCGCCGCCCGCCGGCCCGTGCCGCGGCCGCCGCGCTGCTCTGCGCGGCGGCGCTCTCCGCGTGCGGCCGCGAGCCGGAGTCGCCGTGGGCGCCGGAGCGCATCGCCCGCCTGACGCTGCGCCAGAAGGCGGCGCAGATGGTGGCCCCGGCGCTCTACACCGGCCCCGACGCGAGCCCGGCGCAGGACTCCGCGCTGGCGCGCCGCGCCGCGGCGGAGGGGTGGGGCGGGGTGCGGCTGCTGGCGGGCAGCGCGCCGGTGGCGGCGCGGCGCGTGGCGCTGCTGCAGCGCACCGCCCGGCTGCCGCTGCTGGTCATCGCCGACCTGGACCGCGGCGTGGGCGGTACGCTCGCGGGGGCCGCGGAGTTCCCTCCGCCGTCCACGGCGCCGTCCGGAAAGGCGGGTGATGAGGGCGTGGGGGCCGCGGCGCGCGCCGTCGCGGCGGACGCGCGGCGGGCGGGGATCAACTTCGCGCTGCTCTCCGCGCCGTCGTTCCCGCAGCCGTCCACGCTCCCCGCCGCCGCGCCCGACGCCGCCGCGGCGGAGGCCTTCGCGGGCTTCGCGGCGGCGCTGCGCGAGCGGGGGATGCTGGTCGGCGCGCGCGTGCTCTCCCCCGGCCCCGCGCCGGCGGACACGGCGCTGCGGGTGCTGCCGTGGGACCGCGCGGCGGTGGAGGGGATGCAGCTCGGCCCGCTGCGCCGCCTGCTGGCGCGCGGCGTGGATGCGCTCAAGCCCGCCACCGTGGCCATCCCCGCGCTGACCGGCGACTCCGTGCCGCTGCCGGACAACCCCGTGTTCATCAGCGGCCTGCTGCGCCGCGACCTGGGCTTCGGCGGCCTGGTGATCGAGGACCTGTCGCCGGACGCCCCGCTGGCGCGCCGCTACGGGCCCGGCGGGGCGGTGGTGCGCGCGGTGGCCGCGGGGGCGGACCTGCTGGTGGGCGTGGAGGACGCGCGGCGGGCGGTGGACGCGCTGGTGGCCGCGGTGGACTCGGGATTCCTCTCTCCCGAGCGTATCGACGCGGCGGTGCGGCGCATCTTTGCCGCCAAGGAGCGCCTGGGCCTGCGCCGCGGCTCATCGCCCGAAGCGACGGACGGCGACACGGCGGAAAGCCGTCCACTGGCGCTGGACGCCCATCGCGCGTCGCTGCTGGTGCTGGGCCGCGCGCCCGCCGCCGTGCTGCGCGGCTGCCGCCGGACCGTGCTGGTCACCAGCCCGCGCATCAACGCCGCCGCGCTCTCCGCGGAGATCGGCGCGCGCGTGCCCAACCTCACCTACCTCCAGCTCGACCGCGTGCCCGTCCGCGGACCGCTGACGCCGCCGGGCGTCCCCACTCCCGCGCGCGAGGCGGACTGCGTCATCGCCGCCGCGTTCCCGCGCGCGGTGCCGGCGGTGGTGGAGCGCGTGGCGCCCGCGCTGCCGCGGCCGGACAGCACCGCGCGCGACTCCGGCGCCGCCGCCCGCCGCGCGGCGTTCGCGCGGGACACGCTGCCGCGCCGCATCGTCTGGCTCTCCTTCCTGCCGTCGCCGGCGGACCCTGCGCCGCGCGCGCCGTCGGTGCTGGTGGCGCGCGGGGTGGGCACGGAGGCGCAGCGGGCGGCAGGGCGCGCGCTGTTCGACACCGCCGCCGCCGCGCGCGTCCCCGCCGGCGGCGCGTGGCCGGCCGCGCGCACGCTCCGCCGCTCGCCCGCGGACTCGGCCGGCATTTCGGGGGACAGCCTGGCGCGCATCGACGCCATCGTGCGCGCCGCCATCCGCGACAGCGTGTTCAGCGCCGCGGCGGTGGCGGTGGGGCGGCGCGGGCGGCTGGTCAAGCTGACGGGCTACGGCGTCACCGGCGGCCGTCCGGTGGACCCCGCGGCCACGCTGTTCGACATCGCCTCGCTGACCAAGGTGGTGGGCACCACGGCGGCGGCCATGGCGCTGGTGGACGAAGGGCGGCTGTCGCTGGACGCGCCGGTGCGGCGCTACGTCTCCGGCTTCTCCGGCAGCGGCAAGGGCGGCGTGCGCGTGCGGCACCTGCTGACGCACACCAGCGGCCTGCCCGCCGGCGGAGAGCTGTGGGGCGCGGGATCGCCGGAGGCGGCCCTGCGCCGGGTGCTGGCCTCGCGGCTGGTGACCGATCCCGGCGAGCGCATGGTCTACAGCGACTACGGGATGGTGCTGCTGGCGGAGGTGCTGCGCCGGCGCGCGGAGGAGCCGCTGGACGCGTACCTGGCGCGCCGCGTCTTCGGGCCGCTGGGGATGCAGAACACGATGTACCTGCCCGCCGCGCCGGAGCAGGACCGCGCGGTGCCGACGGCGGTGCGTTCCGAGCGCCCGTACGTGCTGGACGGGGTGGTGCACGACGGCAACGCCTTCCGCCTGGGCGGCGTGGCGGGCCATGCCGGCCTCTTCTCCACCGCGGCGGACCTGGCCGTGTACGCGCAGGCGCTGCTGAACGGCGGCGCGTACGGCACCCGGCGCGTGTTCCGCGAGCAGACGGTGCGCACGTTCACGCGCCGCCAGCCCGGCGCCGGCACGCGCGCGCTGGGATGGGACACGCCCGCCGCGCGCAGCTCGGCCGGCAGCTACCTGTCGGGGAACAGCTTCGGGCACCTGGGCTTTACCGGCACGTCCATCTGGATCGACCCGGAGCGCGAGCTGTTCGTCATCCTCCTGGCCAACCGCACGTACCGCGAAGGCGGTTCGGGCGAGATCCTGCGCGTGCGCTCCGCCGTGAGCGACGCGGCGGCGCGCGCCATCACGGACGTGCCCATCCGTCCGCGCCCGGGCAGCCCCGCGGCCATCGCGGAGGCGCAGGCGGCCGCCCGTGCGCGCGCCGCCGCCCGCGCCAGGGCCCGCGCCCGCGAGCGTGCCCGCCAGCGCCGCCGCCGCCGCTCCTCCGCGGAGGTCGTCTGGCCCACGCTGGCGGCGATGGTCACGCGCCCGCTCGGCGACTGCCGCGATGTAGAGAGCGGGGTACGGCTGGGGGATCGGGTGCTGTGGATCGCGTAGTTCTCTGGGCGAAGAGGGGTGCCTCCAGAGGGCGGAGGCCCCCTCCCCGCTCGTTCCTCGCTGCCCCTCCCCCAACTTCGGGGGAGGGGCTGTTCTCTCCCGGGTCGCGGTCACGAGCGCAGATGCCGGCAACGCTCCGGATCGCGCAGGTCCGTGACGGGGGCGGGGTGCCTCCAGACGGCGGAGGCCCCCTCCCCGCTCGTTCCTCGCTGCCCCTCCCCCAACTTC
>DASTLD010000416.1:0-4786 GCA_035715345.1 Longimicrobium sp. | reverse complement strand
CTCCGGCGTGCGGCTCATGCAGACGCCCACGCGCGACTCCGGCCCCACGCCGAGCGAGCGGAGGCGGTTCGCGAGCCGGTTCGCGCGGCGATCCAGCTCCGCGTACGTCAGCGTCTCGCCGCCGGAGACGACCGCCGCCGCCCCCGGCGCGCGCGCCGCCTGCCGCTCGAAGAGGGCGTGGACGGTGGACGCGGACGGGATCTCCGCGTCCGTGCGGTTCCACTCCCGCAGCACCCGCGCGCGCTCGTCCGCGGGCAGGAGGGCCAGCCGCTCCACGGGCCGGCCGTCGTCCGCGGCCATCTCCTCCAGGACGCGCCGCAGGTAGCCCGCCCAGCGCGCCACCGTCGCGCCTTCCCACAGGGCGACGGCGTACGAGACGCCGCCCACGATGCGGTCGTCCGCCTCGCGCAGGGAGAGCGACAGGTCGAACTTGGCCTGCACCTCCGAGGGGCCGGCGCCGACGCTCTCCATCCGCAGCCCGGAAAGCGGCCGCCCGCCCTCGCGCGGGGTGCTCTGCCAGGCGAACAGCACCTGGAACAGCGGCGTGTGCGACCGGCTGCGCGCCGGGGCCACCCGCTCCACCACCTGCTCGAAGGGGATGTCCTGGTGCTGCTGGGCCGCGAGCGTGAGCTCCCTGACCCGCGCCAGCAGCTGCGCCACGGTGGGCGCGCCGCCCAGGTCCACGCGCAGGGCCAGCGTGTTGACGAAGAACCCGATCAGCCCCTCGACCTCCTGCCGTCCGCGGCCCGCCATGGGGCTGCCGACGACGACGTCCGCCTGCCCGGAAAGCCGGCCCAGCACGACGGCCCACCCCGCCAGGAGCGTCATGAACAGCGTGGTGCCGTGCCGCCGCGACAGGGCCTTGAGCCCCGCCGTGAGCTCCGCGTCCAGCTCCAGCTCCAGCAGCGCGCCCGCGTGGTCCATCTGCGCCGGCCGCGGGCGGTCGGTGGGCAGCTCCAGGAGCTCGGGCGCGCCGGCGAGCGTGCGCATCCAGTAGTCCGCCTGCTCCCGCAGCACGTCGCCCTCCACCCGGCGCCGCTGCCACACGGCAAAGTCCGCGTACTGGACCTCCAGCGCGGGGAGCGGATCCGGCTGGCCGCGGCGGAAGGCGTCGTACAGCGCCTCCAGCTCGCGCGTCAGCACGCCGCAGGACCAGCCGTCGCTGACGACGTGGTGCAGGGTCAGCAGCAGCAGGTGATGGTCCGCCGCCAGCCGGACCAGCCGGCCGCGAAACAGCGGGCCCCGCTCCAGGTCGAACGGCGCATCCGCCTCCTCGGCCATCACCCGGTCCAGCTCCGCGTCCCCCGCGCCGGCCAGGTCGTGCTCCAGCAGGGGGAATCCCGCGTCCGCCGGGGCAATGCGCTGCTCGGGGACCCCGTCCACCTCGGCGAAGGTCGTCCGCAGCGCCTCGTGGCGGGCCACGATGCGGTCCAGCGCGCGCCCCAGCGCCGCCCGGTCCAGCGGGCCGCGCAGCCGCAGGCGCACGGGCACGTGGTACGTGCCGCCCAGGCCCCCCAGCTGCTCCAGGAACCAGAGCCGCTGCTGCGCGAACGACAGCGGCAGCCGGCCGGTCCGCCCGGCGCGCGCGATGGGGGACGGCGTCGGCGCGCTGCGCTCCAGGCGGGCGGCGCGCGCCATCTGGAGGACCCGCTCGAGCTCGGCGACGGAAAGCGTGGAGTTCATGGCTCAGGAGAGTGATTGCGGGATGCGGCGGGTCACGGGCACGCGGCCGCGTCCCCGGCGGACGCACGGACCAGCTCGGCCAGGTGCGCGATCTGGAGCGGGTCGAACTGGGCCAGCTGGGCGGCCAGGACGTGCTGGGCCAGCTGCGAGAGCCGGGGCCGCTCGAAGACGGTGCGCAGGGGCACCTCCACCTCCAGCACCTGCCGGACCCGCGAGATCACCTGCACCGCCAGCAGCGAATGGCCGCCCAGCTCGAAGAAGCTGTCCTGGCGGCCCACCCGCTCCACGCCGAGCACCGCCGCCCAGATCTCGGCCAGCGCCTGCTCGGTCTGCCCCTCGGGCGCCTCGTAGCCGCGCCGCGCGTACGCCCCGTCCGCCGGGGCGGGGAGCGCCTGGCGGTCCAGCTTGCCGCTGGGCGTGACGGGCAGCCGCTCCAGCCGCACGTACGCCGCCGGCACCATGTAGTCCGGCAGCCGCTCCAGCAGGTGGGCGCGCAGCGCGTCGGCGTCCGGCGTCTGCTCGCCCGCGTAGTAGGCCACCAGCCGCTGCTCGCCCGGCGCGTCCTGGCGCGCCAGCACCACCGCTTCGCGCACCCCCGGGTGGTCCACAAGGCGCGCCTCGATCTCGCCCAGCTCCACGCGGAAGCCGCGGATCTTGACCTGGAAGTCGTTGCGCCCCAGGAACTCCACGGTCCCGTCCGGCAGCCACCGCCCCAGGTCGCCCGTGCGGTACATCCGCGCGCCCGGCTCACCGGCGAACGGGTCTTCCACGAAGCGCTCCGCCGTCAGCTCCGGCCGGTCCAGGTACCCGCGCGCCACGCCGGCGCCCCCCACGTACAGCTCGCCGGCCACGCCCACCGGCACCGGCCCGCGCGCGCCGTCCAGGACGTAGACCCGCGTGTTCGCCAGCGGCCGGCCGATCGAGCGCCACCGCGCGGGGTCGTCGGCCACCTCGCGCAGCGTGGCGTTGACCGTCGTCTCCGTGGGTCCATAGGTGTTGAGCAGCCGCGGCCGGTGGCCCTCGCGCCGGAACCAGGCCGCCAGCGAGGAGGCGTCGACCGCCTCGCCGCCGATGACCACCAGGCGCACGCACGCGGGGACGGTGGCGGCGGGCTCGTCCACGAGCAGCTGCCAGAAGCGCGTCGGCAGGCTGACGACCGTGACCCCGTGCTCCCGGCACCGGCTCCAGAAGGCGCCCGGGCCGGCGAGCCATCCGTCGTCGCGCAGCACCAGCGCCGCCCCCGTGAGCAGCGCCCCGAAGATCTCCTCCACCGACGCGTCGAAGGTGACGGACGCGAACTGGAGGTTCCGGTCGCGCTCGGTCAGGCCGAAGGCGTCCTGGAGCGCCGACACCTGGTGGCAGACGTGGCGATGCTCGATCATCACCCCCTTGGGCGCACCCGTCGAGCCCGAGGTGTAGATGACGTACGCCAGGTGCTCCGGGCCGAGCTCTCCCCGCTCCGGGTTGCGGTCGGCCTCCGCCGCCCACCTGCCGGCGTCCCCGTCCAGGCAGAGCACCGGGACCCCCGCCCCCTCCACCCGGCCGCGGATGCGCGCCTGGGTCAGGACCGCCAGGGGAGCGCTGTCCCGGAGCATGTACTCCAGGCGCTCCTGGGGATGGCCCGGGTCCAGCGGCACGTACGCGCCGCCGGCCTTGAGGATGGCCAGCAGGCCCACGACCATCTCGGGGCCGCGCTCGGCGCAGAGGGCCACCCGCGCGTCCGGCCCCACGCCCAGGCCGCGGAGGTAGTGCGCCAGCCGGTTGGCCCGCGCGTTCAGCTCCGCGTACGTGAGCCGATCCTCGCCGGAGACGACGGCCGTCGCCCCGGGCGCGCGCTCCACCTGCTCCTGGAACCGCTCGTGGACGCAGGTCCCGGCCGGGTACGCCGCGCCGGTCGCGTTCCACTCCTCCAGCACCCGGCGCCGCTCCGCCCGGGAGAGCAGCCCGATCCCGTCCACCCGCTGCTCCTCCGCGGCCGCCATCGCCCCCAGCACCGCGCGCAGGTAGCCGGCGTACCGCTCCACCGTCTCCGGCTCGAACAGCGCCGTGGCGTACTCCACGCCGCCGCGGATGCGGCCGTCCGCCTCGCGCATGGTGAGCGACAGGTCGAACTTGGCCCGTACCTCCGTGGGCCCCGCGCCCACGCCGCCCACGTCCAGGCCCGGGAGCAGGGCTCCGGCCCCGGTGGGCGTGCTCTGCCAGGCGAACATCACCTGGAACAGCGGCGTGTGCGACAGGCTGCGCGCCGGGGCCACCCGCTCCACCACCTGCTCGAAGGGGATGTCCTGGTGATGCTGGGCGCCCAGCGTCCGCTCCTTGACCCGGCCCAGCAGCTCCGCCACGGTGGGCGCGCCGGACAGGTCCACCCGCACGGCCAGCGTGTTGACGAAGAACCCGATCAGCCCCTCGATCTCGCGGCGACCGCGGCCGGCGGTAGGCGTGCCGATCACCACGTCGTCCTGGCCGGAGAGCCGGCCCAGCACGGCCGCCCACGCCGCCAGCAGCGTCATGTAGAGCGTGGTCCCGTGCCGGCGCGACAGGGCCTTGAGCCCCGCCGTGAGCTCCTCGTCCAGCTCCAGCCGGAACACCGCCCCCGCGTGGTCCGTCTCCGCCGGGCGCGGGCGGTCCGTGGGCAGCGCCAGCAGCTCCGGGGCGCCCGCCAGGGTGCGCGTCCAGTACTCCGCCTGCTCCCGCAGGACGTCGCCCTCCACCCAGCGCCGCTGCCACGCCGCGAAGTCGGCGTACTGGACCGCCAGCCCGGGGAGCGGGTCCGGCTCTCCGCGGCGGAACGCTCCGTACAGCGCGCCCAGCTCGCGGGTCAGCACCCCCATCGACCAGCCGTCGCTGACGATGTGGTGCATGGTCAGCAGCAGCACGTGGTCCGCTTCGGCCAGCCGGATCAGCCGCCCGCGGATGAGCGGTCCCCGCTCCAGGTCGAAGGGCGCGCGCGCCTCCCCGGCCATCAGCCGGCCGAGCTCGGCTTCCGCGTCCGCCCGCCCGCGCAGGTCGTGCTGCACCAGGTGGAAGCGGCTCGCCTCCGCCGGCGCGATCCGCTGCTCCGGGGCACCGTCCACCTGCGCGAAGGTGGTGCGCAGCGCCTCGT
>DASTLD010000415.1:0-20322 GCA_035715345.1 Longimicrobium sp. | reverse complement strand
GGGCGGGCGCCCCCACCCGGACTCGCATTACTCGTCCACCCTCCCCCAAGTCTGGGGGAGGGTTGTTGGGCCTGCGCACGAAGCCGTGCACCTCTCGGTTCAGGTCTCCCCCTCTCCACGCGCCTCGTGCGCCAGCCCCGGCGAAGCACCGGTGCCTGGCGGGCGCGGGGGGAGGGGGCGGGGGGTGGGGCACCCGCTGTAGAAGCCCGCCGCGCACGCCGGGTGAGGGCCCCCTCAGTACCGCGTCTCCATCCCGTGCACCACGCGGTACGTGTCGCGCGCGATCAGCAGCTCCTCGTCCGTCGGGATCACCCACACCCCGGGGGACGATCCCTCGGGGCTGATGCGGCCCTCGGCTCCGCCCACCGTGGCCTCGTTGAGCCGGGGGTCCAGCCGCACGCCCGCGAACTCCAGCCCCTCGCAGATCATGGTGCGCACCGCGGCCGCGTTCTCGCCCACCCCGCCCGCGAAGCAGACGGCGTCCGCGCCGCCCAGCGCGGCCAGGTACGACCCCACGTACTTGCGCACGCGGTAGCAGAAGATCTCGATGGCCAGCCACGCGCGCCGGTCGTCGTGCTCCGCCGCCTCCGCCAGCAGCTCGCGCATGTCGTGCGTCAGCCCGCTGATGCCCAGCAGCCCGGACTGCTTGTTGAGCAGCGTCTCCATCTCCGGCAGCGACAGGCCCTCCTTCTGGGCCACGTAGTCCAGGATGGCGGGGTCCAGGTCGCCCGCGCGCGTGCCCATCACCAGCCCCTCCAGCGGGGTGAAGCCCATCGACGTGTCCACGGACTCGCCGCCGCGGATGGCGCAGGCGCTGCAGCCGTAGCCCAGGTGCAGGGTGACGATCTTCTGCCGCTCGCGCGGGGTGCCGGTGAGCTGCCGCCAGCGGTAGCTGACGTAGCGGTGGCTGGTGCCGTGGAAGCCGTAGCGCCGCACGCGGTGGCGGCGGTACAGCGAGTAGGGGATGGCGTAGAGGAAGGCGCGCTCGGGGAGCGTGTGGTGGAAGGCGGTGTCGAACACCGCCACCTGCGGCACCGCGGGCCCCAGCACCGCGCGCACGGCGTGGATGCCGCGCAGGTTGGCCGGGTTGTGCAGCGGAGCCAGCTCGATGGTCTCCTCGATGCCGCGCAGCACCGGCTCGTCGATGGCCACGGAGCGCACGAAGCGCTCGCCGCCGTGCACCACCCGGTGCCCCACGGCGCCGATCTCTCCCAGCCCGCCCAGCCCCACGCCGTTCGCCGGGTCCACCATCCAGGCCAGCAGGTACTCCACGGCCGCGCGGTGGTCGCGCAGGGGCGCGGTGCCGTGCTGCGTCTCGCCGGTCCCCGCGCGGAAGCTCCACACCGCCTCGCCGCCGATGCGCTCCAGCTGCCCGCGCGCCAGGCGGCGGTCAGCGTTCTCCGCGAAGCGCGCCTCGTCCGTGTCCACCAGCTGGAACTTGAGCGACGACGAGCCGACGTTGAGGACCAGGATGTTCATCCGGGGAGATGCGCGAGAGGGCGGCAGGGTCCGGGTTCCGCGCCGGACTCTACCGCCCTCCGCCCCGCCGCACCAGACGGCGGGCCATCGCGCCGCGCTCAGGTGGTGGCGACGGCGCAGAGCACGGCGTAGGCCGTGGCGGGGTTGCCCACGTCGCCGTGGCCGCTGATGTACTGGTCCGCCTTGAGGTTGTGCACCCGGCCGGGCCTGAGCTGGTACGGCTGCGGCGAGGCCAGCATGGTCATCTTGTCCGCCTCGGGGGTGAACAGCGCCCCGTTGGAGCCGATGCCGCCGTACTTGTCGTTCTCGTCGCCGATGGCGTTCGCCTGCTGGCCGGCCAGCCGCGATGCGAGGGCGTAGGCCAGCCCCACCGCCTTGTCGTTGCGCGTGTGCGACACCAGAACGGGACCGGTGACGTGCCCGGCGGTCAGCACGCGGCGGAAGAAGCCGTCCTTGCCGCTCTGGAAGTAGTTCTGCGCGAAGGCGTTGTGCGAGAACGCCGCCTGCAGCAGCGTCAGCGTCTGGACCGGCAGCGGGGCGGAGCCCTCCGCGCCGGCCGCGGCCGCGGTCAGCAGCCGCCCGCCGAAGCTGTGCCCCACCAGGTGCAGCTTGAGGGCGGGCGCGCGGCCGCGGATGGCCCGGAGCACGGGGGCAAGGCCCTGCTCGCCGACGATGCCGGCGCGCTTCTTCATCTGGTAGTACGTGGTCAGGTTGGCCAGCTGCCGCGCACCGTTCAGCAGCGACCCGCCGATGTTGAGCCCCGCGGCCATCCCGCCCGGTCCGCCGACGCCCTCGCCCGCGAAGCCGCCGCCCATCCCGCCCATCCCCGCCATCGCGTCCTCCATGCTGCCCCCGCCGCCGCCGGTGCCGCCCTCGCCCGCGGGGGGATTGTCCAGCACGGGCTGGCCGAGCTGGTTGAGCAGCTCGTCCGCGCCCAGCGCGTTCAGGGCGCTGGAGGGGTCCGCGTCCACCTCGCCCTCCGCGGGGTCGGCGGGCGCCAGGGACGCGAGCAGCTCCGCGAAGCGCGCGCGGGCGCTGCCGCTGTCCTCCAGCTTCGGCACCAGCCCCTTCGCCTCGTCCAGCCTGGCGTCCGCCGCGGGGTCGTCGAAGAAGCCCTTCAGCTCCTCCAGCCGCTTCACCAGTTCGCCCTCGTCCACCGGGCCGCCCAGGCTGGCCGCGCCGCCGCCGGGGATCAGGTCCTCGTCGGCGAACTTCTTGGAGGGCCAGAAGATGCCCATCACCACGAAGCGCCGCCCGTTGCCCGCCCCGTGGCCGGCGTCCAGCAGCCCGCGCGCGCTGGACAGGAAGCGCTGGTACAGGCCGCGCGCCTCGCCCATGTCGTTGTTCCACCCGTGCGACAGCACCAGCAGGTCCGTGTACTGCCCCGGCAGGGCGTCCAGCAGCGCGCGCACCTGCGCCTCGTCGTGCACGCGCCCCTCCTTGTTGAACTCCACGGGCGCGAAGTCGAATCCGGCGATGTTCTCCATGCGGGGTCTCCTGTGTGTGTCAGACGGCCTGGATGGCGCGCATCAGGTCCACCAGCCCGCGGCCCTGGAAGTAGCGGTCGCGGCCCAGGTCGGTGGCCGTTTCGAGAAAGATCTCCTTCACCCGCTCCGGCTGGCCCACGAACTCGCGGCGGATGGAGAGGAACGCCGCGATGACGCCGGACACGTGCGGCGCGGCCATGCTGGTGCCGCTCTCCTCCACGAAGTCGTAGTCCGCCTGCGCCTTGGTGCGGATCTTGGTGCGCCGCTCGCCCGCGGCGCAGGAGAGGATCTTCTCCCCCGGCGCCACCAGGTCCGGCTTGAGGCGGCCGTCGCCGGTGGGGCCCTTGGACGAGAAGTACGAGACGCCGTAGATGTGCGGCGAGTCGCGGTGGGTGGAGCCCACGGTGATGGCGAGCTGCGCGTTGCCGGGGTCGTTGATGCTCAGGTCCATGCCCATGGCCACCGGCCCGCGGAAGGCGGTCTGCGAGAAGCCGTATCCCGTGTTGCCCGCGGCCACCACCACCACCACGCCGGAGCGCACCAGCCGGTCCACCTCCACGCACAGCGGGCTCTGCCCGCAGGCGAACCACTCCGGCTCGAAGTCGTATCCCACGCTCATGTTGACGCCGTGGATGCGCAGCCGGCGCCCGAAGCCGTTGATCTCCTGGATCTGCTCGATGGCGGCGATCAGGTTGCTGGCCCGACCCTGCCCCTTGCCATCCAGGACCTTGAAGCTGGCCAGCTTGGCCCGGGGTGCCATCCCCGAGATGGCGTCCAGCTTCTGCGGCTCGTAGACGATGTCGTCGTTCTCGCTGCGCTTGCGGGTCACCGCGCGGATCACCACCTCCTGGCCCGTCACGGGGTCCTTCCCGGCCCGCATCTCCCCGGCGATGATGCCCGCCACGTGCGTCCCGTGGCCGAACTCGTCCACCAGCGGCTTCTCGTCGTCCAGCACGGTGAAGTCGCGGTGCAGCAGCGGCTCGCCGAGCTTGAGGTTGCCGTGCAGCACGAAGTGCGGGTGCGTCTCGTCGATGCCCGAGTCCAGCACCGCCCACACGATGTCCTGGCCGAACGCGGCGAAGGCGGCCCGCGCGGCGTCCGCCTTGACGGTGCTGAACGACTTGCTGATGAAGGCCTGGATCTCGAAGTCCGGCCAGACGCGGTAGATGGCGCCGCGCCCGCCCTCCGCGGTGCCGGAGTCGATGCGGACGATCTCGCGGATCACGTCCGACGTGAGCGTGGCGAACAGGTACTGGTGGCTCAGCCGGCTCTTGGCCTTCTGGATCCCGGTCTCGTCCGCCGCCTGCGGGTACCGCTTGATGGCGGCGTCCACCATGTCCTCGATGCGCTGCTTGGCTGCCTCGCGCCCGCCGTGGAACTCCAGGTTCAGGTCGATGATGACGTGGTAGCGCTCGGGATCGTGCGCGTCGGGCGCCGCGGCGCGCCGCGCGTCTTCGTCGCGCATGCGGCGCAGCAGCGGTACGGCGATGACCGTCCGGTCCAGCACCTCGGGGTCGAAGTCGCTCTTGCGGGGGTCCGCGTTGCGCAGCGGCTGCGGGCTGCCTTGCGGCGGCGGGCCGTACTCGGGGGCCCCGGAATCGGATGGCATGCGCGGGATTTACGTACGGGATGAGGGACGCGGCGACGGGCGGGTGAGCGCCCGGCGGGGCGGCAATCGGCAGGCCAGCGGACTTCCCGGAAACGCCGCGTTGCCGCGCAACGACTTGCGATTCCATCGCCACCGCCGGCCCGTGGATTTGTGGCGATCCTGCCGCACCCGCAAGGGGCAGCCCCGTCCCGTGACGGGCGGCGTGGACGGCCCGGGATCACCCGGCCAGTCAGGATCCGGAAGACGGAACGCGGCGCGCCGCCGGACGGAAGGCATCCGGCGGCGCGTCGTTCACGTCGGCGGGCTCAGAGCGGGCCGGCGGTCACCTGGGCCAGCACGCGGCCGTTCTCCGCCAGCTCGTCGTGCACGGCGCGGCTCACGAAGGTGCTCCACAGGCCGTTGGGCACCAGGCCCTGGTGGCGCTGGAACAGCCGGAGCGCCGCCGTGCTGCGCGGCCCCCACGACCCGTCCGCGCCGGTGCGGCCCAGGTCGAAGCCCAGCGCGATCAGCGCGCGCTGCCGCTGCCGCACCGTCTCCAGCGGCGTCCACACGTCGGGGATGCTGGCGTTGTCGTAGATGCCGCGCAGCACTTTCGCGAAGGGGAAGCCGCACACGTCGATCTTGTACGCGCGGCCCTGCGGGTCCACCGGGCAGATGTCGTGGTGCCCGTGGTGGTCCTGGGGGCGGATGTGCGGCCAGCGCCTCACGATCTCGCGGCCCACCTCGATGCACATCGCGATCTGCTCGTCCGTCCACGGCTGCACCAGGATGGGCTTGCCCAGCGGCGTGGCGGTGCGGATCCAGTCCGGCCCCGCCACGATGCCGTCCACGTTGGCGCCGATGTGCGACGTCTCGATGCCGATGGTGCTGCGCGAGCCCTTGAAGTCCGCGTCGTCGGCCAGCGCGGCGCCGTTCCAGCGCAGCGTCTGATTGATGCCCGCGTGCCAGGAGCGGTTCTCCAGCGACACGTAGCGGTGCACGCCCTCCGCGAAGCTGCGGCCCACGCCGTAGTGCGCGGACGCCTTGCCCTTGCGCTCCGCGTGGGCGCCGCCCAGCACCTGCGTCAGCACGGACAGCTTGCGCGTGACCGCCCAGTGCCAGGTGACGCCGAGCGGCCGGCCGCCGTGGCGGGCCGGCCATCCCTTGTTGACCGCCTGCCCCTCCTCGACGGGGATCAGGAAGGCGTCGCTGATCTTGAAGGGCGCCGGGGGGATGGCGACGGCGGGTACGGCGGGTGTGGCGATGGTGTCGGGCATGAGGGGCCTCCGGGGAGATGGGACCGCGGAAACGGGAGGAGCCGGGCGGGCCGGGGACAGGTGCACGGCCGCAAAACGGGCGCCGCCCGCGCCGTAGCGGATTGGAGGGGCGGAGCCCAGCGTTTTCGCCGATTTCCGAGGGACGCGCTACGCGGAACGCTGTGGCGCGCGCGTCCCGATGTGGCGCGGAGTGGTCAGCGCCGCCGGCCCACGGGCGCCAGGCCGGTCTCCACCACCACCCCGTGCGCGGGCACGAAGACCCGGTCGCCGGGGCGCACCACCACGTCCGCCGTGCCGGTGAAGTCGCCGAAGGCGGGGAGGACGCCCACGCGCGGGCCGAAGTGGAAGCAGGGCAGCCGCTGGCGCTGGCGGCCGGCGCCGCGCAGGGTCACCGACGGGTGCAGGTGCCCGCCCAGCACGTAGCCGCGCGCGTCCTCGCGGGGGTGGTGCACGTACAGGAAGGGCGCCGCGGCGCAGGGCTCGTCGCAGCAGTGGATGCCCAGCTCGTCCGGGGGGTCGCCGGCGCCGCGGTCGTGGTTGCCGCGCACCAGGGTGATCTCCAGCGCGTGGTGCTCCGCCCGCCACGCGGCGATCTCGTCGAAGATGCGCGGCTGCCGCCCGGCGCGGGCGTGCAGCAGGTCGCCGAGGACGACGAGGCGCCGCGCGCCCGTGCGGGCCAGCGCCTGCGCCAGCCGCGCCAGCCCGCCGCGCGTGGTGCCGCCCGGCACGGCGACGCCCAGCGTGCGGAACGCCGCCGCCTTGCCCCAGTGCGGGTCCGCCACCAGCAGCTCGCCGCACTCCGGGCGGTACACCGCGCGCTCCGGCAGCAGCACCAGCCGCTCCCCCGCGACCTCGATCTCCAGGTCTCCGTCCGATCTCAACGTCCCGCTCGGTCCAATCGCGAAAAACAGGGCGGAATCGACCCGCCGCACAGTGCCTCGGGCCCCGTGGGCGGGAAGATAGAGAAAAAGCGCGGGCGGGGGGATGGCCCCCGCCCGTGCTTCGGGCCGGCCCGCGGACGGGCTATGCCGCGGCGACGACCTCCACCTCCGCCTGCGAGGTCTTTCCGGAGACCACGTCCACGCTCACCTCGCCGCGGTGCAGCTTGCCGCCTTCCTCCATCTCCGCCTGGAGCTTGTGCGGCCCCGGAGCCAGCCCCACGAGCGCCAGGTTGGGTCCCACGTACACCTTGCCGTCCGGGTCGTTGTCCACCCGCAGGCGGAACGCGCCGACGTGCGTGTTGCCGTTGTGCTTGACCGAGACGTTCAGGGCCCCGGCCTGCGCCGCCGCTTCCGCCCGCCTGGCCGCGTCGGCCTCCACGCGCGCCTCCGCCGCCTTCACGGACTCGCCGAGCTGGGCCAGGCTGGCCTGGAACTCGGTGATCCAGACGTTGGTCTCTTCCGTGACCAGGGCGTTGATCCTGGACGCGAATGCCTGGCACCGCTTGAGCATGTCGGCCACCTGCTCGGGCGCCGGCTCGCTCGCGGTCCACGTGGAGCGCGCGATCTGCCACTCGAACTCGAACTCGTCCAGCGCGTTCCGCACCGCCAGGTCCGTCTTCACGTACCGCATCCAGCCGCTGGAGAAGTTGAAGAACTTGTCCAGCCCGAACAGCGCCGCGGCCAGCGCCACCATGAACGAGGTGACCAGCGGGTCGAACGGGGGCGCTCCCTTGACCGGTAAGACCTCCACGATCAGCGGCACCAGGCCGGACGCGGAGAGCAGCACGACGGCGCCCCACCGCACGGACATCGCCATCACCTGCTTCGGCTTCCGGTTGTCCCGGTACCACTTGCTCGCGGTGCGCGCTTTTGCCGCGACGGCCTTGTAGACGGTGCCGAGGCAGGTGGCGCGCTTCCCTTCTTCCCAGGTGAGCTCGGAAAGCTCGATGGAGGTGAGGTCATCCTGCGCCATGGTCGATCCTTCCGTTGACAGGGGGAGATTGAAGCGGACCGGAGCCGGGGGAGGGGATACCGCGCCTGGCGGTCGTTGCACTGCGATGGGGAGGGCGTTCCCTACGATAATGCCCCGTGGCGGGGTACGTAAGCTGTTTACGCCGCGTCCGCCGCCTTTTCCAGGGCCACCTGCATGCGCCGCACGCGGTCCACCAGGCTCTCGCTGCTCACCGCCTCGCGCGTGCGGTCCACCAGCAGCGGAAAGGCGAGCGGCGGCGTGCGCCTGGGGTCCGTGATCACCACGCGGCTGCGCGACAGGCGCTCCAGCGTGCGGCCCAGGCGGCTGCTCTCCAGCTGGCGCTCCATCACCTCGCGGTGCGCCTGGCTGACCAGCAGGTTGCCCGGGTCGTAGCGCGTGAACACGTCGAAGAACAGCCCGCTGGACGCCTGGAGCTGGCGCGCCGTCTTGCCGGCGTGCGGAAAGCCCTGGAACACCAGCCCGGCCACGCGCGCGATCTCGCGGAACTGCCGCCGCGCCATCTCCGTCGCGTTCAGCGACGCGGGCACGTCCTCCAGCAGGTGGTGCGGCGAGAGCAGGTCCGCCGCCAGCGCCTCCTCCAGCGGCGCGGGATCGGGCGAGAGCAGCTCCACGCCGTAGTCGTTCATCGACATCGTGAACGAGATGGGCCCCAGGCGCGAGATGCGGTACGCCAGCAGCGCCGCCAGCCCCTCGTGCACCAGCCGGCCCTCGAAGGGAAAGAAGAAGACGTGGTACCCCTCGCGCGTCTTCACCCGTTCGATCAGCAGCTCGTCCGCGCGGGGGATGGCGGACCAGCGCGCCTGCACCTCCAGGATGGGGCGGATGGCCTCCATCTCCGGCCCGCGGAACACGCCGCGCGAGGCCTCCTGCAGCCGCGCCCGCAGCGACGCCGCCAGCTCCGTGGAGAGCGGCATGCGCGCGCCCATCCAGCGCGGGATGTATCCCTTGATGCTGGGCGCGCGGCGCACCCACGCCACCATGTCGCGCAGCCGCACGAACTCCAGCGGCTTGCCGGAGAAGACGAAGCGGTCGCCGGGGTTCATGCGGGCGATGAACCCCTCCTCCACCGTACCCAGCCGCGCCCCGCCGATGTACTGCACCGCCACCGACGCGTCGCTCACGATGGTGCCGATGGACATGCGGTGCCGCCGCGCGATGTCGCGGTCCTCCACGCCGAAGGTGCCGTCCGGCCGCCGCACCACGCGCTGGAACTCGGGATACGCGTTGAGCGCCTGCCCGCCGCGGGTCACGAAGTCCATCACCCATTCCCACTCGTCGTCCAGCAGCCCGGCGTAGGCGCGGGTGGTGCGCACCTCCGCCTTCAGCTCGTCCGGCCGGAAGCCGCCGCCCAGCGCCACCGTCACCACGTGCTGGGCCAGGAGATCGAGCGGCCGCTCCACCGGCAGGCGGCTCTCCACCGCGCCCGCCTCCACTCCGTCGCGGGCGGCGGCCACCTCGATCAGCTCCAGCGCGTTCGTCGGGACGCAGGTGACGCGGCTGACGGCGCCCGGGCGGTGGCCGCTGCGCCCCGCGCGCTGCAGCAGCCGCGCGACGCCCTTGGGGCTGCCCACCTGGAGCACGCGGTCCACCGGCGAGAAGTCCACGCCCAGGTCCAGGCTGGAGGTGGCGACGACGCAGCGCAGCTTTCCCTGGCGCAGGCCGTCCTCCACCCACTCGCGCGTCGAGCGCTCCAGCGACCCGTGGTGCAGGGCGATCTGCCCCGCCCACTCCGGCCGCGCCTCCAGGATGGCGCGGTACCAGATCTCCGTCTGCGAGCGCGTGTTGGTGAAGACGATGGCGCTCTCGCCCTCTTCCACCGCCTCCAGGAGCTGGGGCAGCATCTGCGTGCCCAGGTGCCCCGCCCAGGGAAAGCGCTGGATCTCCGGGGGGATGAGGGCGTCCACCACCACCTCCTTCTCCACGTGCCCGCGCACGATGCGCCCCGTCGCTCGGTCCGGCGCGGCGCCCAGCAGCGCGTCCAGCGCCTCGTCCAGGTTGCCGATGGTGGCGGAAAGGCCCCAGGTGCGCACCTCCGGCCGCCAGCGGCGCAGCCGCGCCAGCGCCAGCTCCGTCTGCACGCCGCGCTTGGTGCCCATCAGCTCGTGCCACTCGTCCACCACCACCGCGCGCAGGTCCGCGAACAGCGCCCGCGCGTCGTCGCGGCTCAGCAGCAGCTCCAGGCTCTCGGGGGTGGTGATGAGCGCCGTGGGCAGGCGCGTGCGCTGGCGGGCGCGCGTGGCGGCGTTGGTGTCGCCCGTGCGCGACTCCAGCGTCCAGGGAAGGCCCAGGTCCGTGAGCGGCGCGCGCAGGGCCTGCTCCGTGTCGCCCGCCAGCGCGCGCAGGGGGGTGATCCACAGCACGCGCAGCGGCGGCGCCTTCTCCCTGGCGCCGCCGTCCGGGTGCTCGTGGAGCCACTCCAGCACGGAGCCGAGCCAGGCCGCGTAGGTCTTGCCGGTGCCGGTGGCGGCGTGGATCAGCCCGCTCTCGCCGGCCAGGAACGCCTGCCACACCTCGCGCTGGAACGGGAACGCCTTCCACCCGCGCGACGCGAACCACCGCTCCAGCGACTTGAGCGGCGCCGGGCGGCGTCCACGCGCGCGCGGCAGCGCGGGCGGTGCGGGCTTGCGGGTGGTCTTCCTGGGCATCCGGTCCGCGGGTAGGCAGGTTGCGGACCGTTGTTCGCGGCGCGGCTCGCTGTCAGGCTGCGTCTGCTGCGTAATATCGATCCTGCTGCCACTGAGCTGGGTTCTCGGCAATGTAGCGCCGGATATAGTCCAGCTCGCGGTCGTTGCGGATCACGTGGTCGTGGAACCGAGGCTGCCACGCGAACGCCGGATTGCAGGTGGCGCGGATCCGCTTGGTGGACACGGATTTGAATTGGCCGACGATCGCGCCGAGGGAGCCAGCTTCGAGGCGGTGTGGCGGACGTTTGCTCATGCCCATGGTAGAGACGCCCCGCCGGGGCGTCTCTACGGGGGCTGCGGTGCGCGCGGCAGGTTCCGTGAGCGCGAGGATGCCGTGGAAATGGTTCGGCATCACGATCCAGCCGTCAAGCCGCACGTACGGCCTCAGCGCTTCCGTACGCAGCCATTCCTCCGCGACGATGGCACCCGCGCGCGACACCACGACGGTTGCGCCGCCATCCGGCTCGTCGCGCACTTCGCCCAGTGTGCACCTCCGGCCGCCGGTGCAGATCGTGACGAAGTACGCTCCCGGCTTGCGATAGTCCCACCCCTCCAACCGGGCGGAACCTACCCGGAACGCGCCGCGGAAGCGCTCGTCGCTCACGGCCTGCGCGCGACGACGCTGTACATGAGGGGAAGGTCGGGGACGCCGACGGGGGTGCGGAAGCGGCGGCCGGGCTCCTCGCGCATGCCGCGGAACGGCTGGTAGCCGTTGCTGAACAGGTATTCGCGCAACCCCTCGATCACCAGCCCGGCGTCGATCAGCGCCTGCACCACCTCCGCCACGCCCCACTGGAAGTCGTAGGCGCGGTGCGGGTTGTGGAAGTCCTTCACACCCTCGTGGTGCTCGCCCAGCGCCAGCCCCAGCCCGGACTCCGCGACGTAATCTCCCACGCCCTGGTCCCACTCGCTGGGCCTTCCGCCGGTGGAGTACGGGAAGCGCAGCGTCATGTCCGGCTCGTACATGGACGCCACGGGGTGGAACTCCATCAGCACGAAGCGCCCTCCGGGTGCCAGGATGCCCGCGACGCCCCGCGCCCACGCGCCCAGGTCCGTCAGCCAGCACACCGCGCCGTACGACGAGAACGCGGCGTCGAAGCGGCGCCCGCCCGCGGCGGCCCGCTCCAGCCAGTCGTACACGTCCGCGCGCTCGAACTCCGCCGGCACAACGCTCTCCGCCGACAGCCTCCGCGCGAACTCGATGGCCTCGTCGCTGATGTCCACGCCGGTCACGCGCGCGCCCAGCCGCGCCAGGCTCAGCGTGTCCTGCCCCGCGTTGCACTGGAGGTGGACGAGCGTCTGGCCGGCCAGATCGCCCAGCAGCTCCACCTCCTCCGGCTTGAGCGTGCTGCCGCCGGCGCGGAAGAACGCGGCCTGGTCGCCCTTGTGGCTGTTGTGCGCGGGCGTGGCCGCGTTCCAGGAGAGGCGGTTGGCCTCGTGCAGTTCCCGTCTCATCGGTCGTTCAGGTATCGGCGGAGCGCATCACCGAACACCTCGGCGATGCGGGCGATCCGCGCTTCGTCGCCGACGCCGAGCGGTTCCGCAAGGTCGGTCCACGCCGGCGATCCGGCCGAGCGCGGCTGCAGCGCCTCGATCACGAACCACCGGTCGCGGCCCTCGTAGACAATCCGCACCTGCCGATCGCCGGCCGCGAACGTGGCGTAGCGGCTCCCGAACGGCCTGCCCGTCCAGGCGTCATCCTCCACCTGCTCCAGTCCGTACCGGGCGAGCAAGGGCTGCAGTGCGCCGAGCAGCGCGTCGAAGTCGTCCACCGGAGTATCGTGCAATGCGGCGAGTCAGGCGCGCTCGGGCCGGGCGGCGGCGCCGGCCAGCAGGCCGCCGTCCAGGTTGATCTCGCTGCCGGTCAGGTAGGCGGACTCGTCGGAGGCCAGGAACAGGACGGCGTAGGCCACCTCTTCCGGCGTGCCGAAGCGGCGCAGCGGCGTGTCCGCCACCAGCGCGGCCATGCGCTCGGCGCGGTCCGGCCCATCGCCCAGCATGGGCTCCCACATGCGGGTCAGGATGGCGGCGGGATGCACGGAGTTGCAGCGGATGTTCAGCCCCTGCTCCGCGCAGTACAGCGCCACCGTCTTGCTGTGGTTGCGGACCGCGGCCTTGCTGGACGCGTACGCCGCCGCCGCGGGGATGCCCACCAGCCCCGAGCGCGACGACACGTTGACGATGGACCCGCCGCCGGACCGCCGCATGGCGCCGATGGCGTGCTTGCAGCCCAGGAACACGCCGTCGAGGTTGGTGCGGTGCACGGCGCGCCAGTCCTCCAGCGCCGCGTGCTCCGGATCGTGGGGCGCGAAGCCGGCCTCGAAGCCGGTGATGCCCGCGTTGTTCACCAGCACGTCCAGCCGCCCGAAGCGCTCCCGCACCGCGTCCATCGCCGCGCGCCAGTCGTCCTCCTGCCGCACGTCCAGGCGCAGGTAGACCGCCGCCTGGCCGATGGAGGCGGCCACCGCGCGGCCGGCGTCGTCCTCGACGTCGGTGACCGCCACGCGCGCGCCCTCCGCCGCCAGCAGCCGCGCGCACGCCGCCCCGATGCCGTTGGCGGCGCCGGTCACCAGCGCCGTCTTCCCCTCCACCCGTCCCATCGCCCCTCCCTGGCCGCGGCTCAGCGGCCGCCCTTGAGGTGCTGCGCGAAGAAGGCGACGGTGCGGTTCCACGCATCCGCGGCGGGCTCCGGCAGGTACGCCTGCCCGGAGGGGTTCGCGAAGCCGTGCTGCGCGTCCTCGTAGACGCGGATCGTCGCCGGCTTGCCCAGCTCGCGCAGGGCGGCCTCCATGGCCCGGACGGAATCCACCGGGATGGCCTGGTCGTCCTCCGCGAAGATGCCCAGCAGCGGGCCGCGCAGCCGGGCCAGGCGCGCGCGGTCCGCCGTCACCATGCCGTAGTACATCACCGCCGCGTCGATGCGCTCGGGCAGCTCCAGCGCCCCCTGCAGCGCCCATCCCCCGCCGAAGCACCAGCCGATGATGCCGATGCGGTCCGCGTCCGTCTGGTCGCGCAGGTACAGCTCCGCGGTGGCGATGTGCATGGCGCCGCGATCCCCGTCCTGCATCACCTCCATCATCAGCGCCCGCGCCTGCTGCGGGTCCGCCGTCGCGCGGCCGTGGTACATGTCCACGGCCAGCGCGCGGTAGCCCTCACCCGCCAGGCGGCGCGTCATCATCTTCACGTTGTCGTTGAGCCCCCACCACTCGTGGATCACGATGAGCGACGGGAGCTTCTGCGCGGGGCCGGTGCCGGCGGGCCGGGCCTCGTAGCCGCGTACCATCTCGCCGTCCACCATGTACGGCACCTCCTGCGTGACCACCGGCACCCGCGGCTCCAGGCTGGACGCGTTGGCCACCGGCGTGTGCTCCGCGTGCTCGCGCGCCATCGCGTCCACGTGCTCGCGCTCGCCATCGCCGGACGCACGGTTGGAGGCGCAGGCGGCCAGCGCCAGCAGGGCAAGGGAGCAGGGGAGGATGCGCATGGTCGTCTCTCGCGGATCGGGTGGCGCGCCTGGGCAGGAGAATGTATGCCCGCGCCCGGCCCCGCTCAATCGGGACGCACGCAGAGACGCAGAGAACGCAGAGAACAGCAGGAGGGGGCGATGACGTCCGCTCAGCGCGCGGACGTACTCCCTCTCCCACGCAGTTGTGGGAGAGGGACAGCGTGCGCGGCAGGACGCGACGACAGTCGCGCGCCTGCCGTGCACGCAGGGTGAGGGTCCACGCTACGCCTGCGCGCACCAGGCCAGCACCTCCGCGAAGCGCCGCTCCTCCAGCGCGCCGAACATCGCGTTGCGGCTGAGCTTGGCCGCGGTCAGCGCGGGGCTGGTCAGGCCGCACAGGAAGCGCGCGCGCCGCCGCGGCGTGCCCACCGCGTCCGGGTGGGCGTCGCGCAGGGCGCGCAGCGCGGCCGCGTCGATCACCCGCTCGACGGCCGGCGGCGCGGGGAGCGGGGGGAAAGCGGTGGGGCGGCCGGTCTCGCACCAGGTGCAGTGGCCGCACGGCTCCGCGCGCTCCTCGCCGAAGTAGGCCAGCATGAAGCTGGCCTGGCAGCCGTCGCGGGTCACCAGCTCCACCATGTGCCCCACGCGCTCCACCTCCGCCGCCTCGCGCTCGCGGAAGCGCCGCTCCAGCTCGTCCGCCAGCCCCTCCACGTCCGGCCGCGCGACGAGCTTCAGGAAGCGCAGGCGCAGGTCCGCCGCCTCCACCACCGCCAGCCCCTGCTCGCCCAGGTACTCCACCGCGCGGATGACGCGGCCGCGCTCCTCCGGCTCCGCGCCGTCCAGGTCCAGCGTGTACCACGTGCGCCCGTGCTTGGCCCGGCGGAAGATGGAGCGCACGAACTGCTGCCGCTCACCCTTGAAGCGGGTGAAGATCTCCTCCTCCGGCACCAGCGGGCGCAGCTTGTAGCCCGCGTAGAAGGGCGTGGTCTGGCGCAGCACGCCCAGCAGCTCCAGGTAGGTCAGCGCCGTGCGCAGCACGAGCTGCCGCAGGTCGTGGCGGTTGGACAGCGAGACGGGCGCCACGTCGAAGGTGGCCTCCGCCGCGGCCACCTCGCGCACCAGCCCCGCCAGGCTGTCGCGGTCCGGCGTGTCGCCGTGCGTGAAGTTCTCCAGCGTGGCCACGTCTTCCAGGCTGCCCAGCACCTCCACCGTGGACGGCAGCCCGTCGCGGCCCGCGCGGCCGATCTCCTGGCTGTAGCTCTCCAGCCCCTTGGGCAGGTTGTAGTGGTAGACGTAGCGCACGTCCGCCTTGTCGATGCCCATCCCGAAGGCGATGGTGGCCACCACCACCGCGCGGTCCGAGCCCTTCCACCACTCCTGCACCCGCGTGCGCGCGTCCGTCTCCATGCCCGCGTGGTAGGCGCGCGCGGGGATGCCCTCCGCCGCCAGCCGCTCCGCCACGCGCTCCGCCGTCTTCTGCAGCGTCACGTAGACGATGCCCGCCCCCGGCGGCCGCGTGCGGATGCGGTCCGCCAGCACCCGGTCGCGCTCCGCGGCCGCGGTGGGGTGCGTGGACAGGAACAGGTTGGGGCGATGGAACCCGGTGACCACCGCCGCCTCGCGCGGAATGCCGAAGCTGGCGCAGACGTCGTCCACCACGGCGGGCGTGGCCGTCGCGGTCAGCGCCAGGACGCGCTCCACGCCCACGGTGCGCGCCGTCTCCGCCAGCTTGAGGTAGTCCGGCCGGAAGTTGTGGCCCCACTGGGAGATGCAGTGCGCCTCGTCCACCGCGAACAGGGCGATGCGCGCGCGGCCCAGCTGGTCCAGGAAGCGCTCGTTGTTGAAGCGCTCCGGCGCCACGTACAGCAGCCGCAGCGAGCCGGAGCGCAGCCCCCGCTCCACCGCCGCCGCCTCGTCGCGGGTGAGCGAGCTGTCCAGGCGCGCCGCCTCGATGCCGCGGCCCTGCAGGTAGTCGATCTGGTCCTTCATGAGCGCGATCAGCGGCGAGACCACCACCGTCACGCCGTCCAGCAGGAGCGCGGGCAGCTGGTAGCACAGCGACTTGCCGCCGCCGGTGGGGAACACCGCGAGCGACCCGCCGCCTTCCAGCAGGTGCCGGATCACCTCGCGCTGCCCGGGCCGGAACCCCGGCAGCCCGAACCGCTCGTGCAGCACCCGCTCCGCATCCTGCATCAAAGGAGCGCTCACTTCCACCTCGTCAGGGCACGAAAGGGTCTGCTCAGGCATGGCGGGGCTCCGCTGGCAAGAGACGAGCGGCGGCGGACGCGATGCACCGGGCCCGTCCGGTGCTCGCGTTCCGTGGGCGGAGCCAATAAAGTGGACAGAGTAAGCAATGTCAAGGAAATCGTCGGGTAGTGGAGACCGGCAGCGGCGGAACGCCGGCCGCCGCTGCGCATCCGGGCAAACTACCGCACCACCTACCTCGGCGCGACGACCCGCCCCGCGCCGGGATCCTTGACCGAACGCCGCTCCGGCAGGTAAAATGCGAACGAGATTCTGATTTGCCATCCCCGCCGCTCCCCGCCCTCATGACCGAACCCGCAGCTCCCGCACGCACCGCGCGCCAGCCGCGCAGCCGCCGGACGGAGGAGCGCATCCTCACCGCGTTCGGCGAGCTGCTGCGCGGCGCGCGCTTCGACGAGCTGTCCGTGCAGCAGGTGGCCGGGCGCGCCGGGGTGTCCGTGGGCGGGTTCTACGCGCGCTTTGCCAGCAAGGACGACCTGCTGCTGCACGCGCTCTACGCCGGCTACGTCCGCGACGCCGTCGCGGAGGCGGAGCGCGTGCTGGACCCCGCGCGCTGGGCGGATGCCGGCATCGCCCCCATCGCGGAGGCGTACTTCGATCTCATGCTGCGCATGGCGCGCGCGCACCTGCCCGTGCTGCGCGAGCTGGTGCACCGCACGCGCGGCAACCCGGAGGCGGTGGCCGGCAGCGCCGCGTGGGCCGCCTTCCGCCAGGGCGTCCACGAGCCCTTCCGCCGCCTGCTGGCCGAGCGCATGGACGAGGTGAATCACCCCGACCCGCCGTTCGCGCTGCGCTTCGGCTTCAGCGCCTGCTCGTCCGCGCTGCGCGAGAGCGAGCTGTTCGGGCACATGGAGCCGGCCATGGGCCCGGTGGACGAGGCGGTGATGGCGCGCGAGCTGGCCCGCCTGCTGTGCGGCTACCTGGGCGTGCCCTTTCCCGGCGGGGACGCCCCCGCCGTTCCCCCTTCCGATCGCGAGACTTCCCCATGAACGCCATCGCACCGCGCACCAGGCTGCGCGTGATCGCCTTCGCGGCCGCGGCCGCGCTCGCCGCCCCGGCCGCGGCGCAGGACGCATCGCCCGCCTCCCTTCCCGCATCGCCCCAGGCCACCGAGGTGCGGCGCATCGCGGACGACTTCCTGGCCGCGCTCATCGCCCGCTTCCCGGACACGGAGGCGGAGCTGGGCACCGGCCCCGCGCCGGACCGCTGGACGGACAACACGCCCGCCTTCCGCGCCGCGTGGCAGGCGGAGCAGGACGCCTTCCTGGCGCGGCTGCGCGGGGTGGACGCGGAGGCGCTCTTCGGCCGGCCGGAGTGGCTGATGCACGGCATGCTGCTGGAGTCGCTGGAGGGGGCGGCGGCGCAGCGGGTCTGCCGCTTCGAGCTGTGGCGCGGGGTGGACCAGATCTTCGGCTGGCACCTGAATGTGAGCCACGAGGCCGGCATTGCCCGCGCACAGACGCCGGAGGACCGCGCGCGCACGCTGGCCCGCTGGCGCGACCTGCCCCGCTTTGCGCGCGTGGAGACGGAGAACCTGCGCGCCGGCCTGGCCGCGGGGTACGCCGCCCCGCGCGACAACGTGCTGCGCGTCGTCGAGCAGCTGCGCGGCATGCTGCCGGACTCGGTGGAGGCGTCGCCGTTCTGGGCGCTGGTCCGCCGCTCGGACGACGCGGAGTACGCGCGCCAGGCCGCCGCGGTCGTGCGCGAGGACGTGTACCCCGCCCTGCGCGCGTACCTGCGCTTCATCCAGGACGAGTACCTGCCGCGGGCGCGGGCCCAGGCGGGGCTGTGGTCGCTGCCGGACGGCGAGGCGTGCTACCGCGGCGTCATCCGCGGCGCCACCTCGCTGGACCTGGCGCCGGAGGAGCTGGCGCGCATGGCCCGCGCGTCGCGCATGGAGCTGGAGGCGGAGCTGCGGCCGCTGGCGCAGGCGGCCACCGGCCTGGCGGAGACGGGTGCCGCGCGCGAGCGGCTCAAGACGGACCCCGCGTTCGCGTTCGGATCGCGCGAGGCCAAGCTGGCCGCCGCCCGCGCGCAGATCGACACGCTGCGCACGCTGATGCCGCGGGCCTTCTCGCGCGTGCCGGCCACGCCGCTGGTGGTGGAGCCGGGGCCGGGGTTCATGGAGGCGTCGCGGCCGGGGGCGTGGTACGATCCCGCGCCGCTGGACGGGTCGCGGCCGGCCACCTTCTTCATCAACCTGGGCAACGCGGAGCGCAGCCCGCGCATGGACCTGTCCACGGCCACCTCGCACGAGGGGTGGCCGGGCCACCACCTGCAGATCGCGTGGGCGCAGGAGCGGCCGGTGCCGCACCCGGTCATGCGGCTGCTGGGCACGTCGGCGTTCGTGGAGGGGTGGGGGATGTACGCGGAGCGCGTGGCGGACGAGATCGGGGCGTTCCGGGATCCGCTCATGCGCGCCGGCGTGTACGCGCACCTGGCGGACGCGCTGCTGGCGCTGGAGATCGACCCCGGCATCCACGTGGGGCGGTGGACGCGGGCGCAGGCGGTGGACTCGATGATGACCATCAGCCGCCGCCCGCGCGCGCAGGCGGAGGTGTACGCGGACCGGCACGCGGCCACGCCGGGGCAGCTCATCACCTACATGACGGGCTACCTGGAGATCGTGCGGCTGCGCGAGCAGGCCCGCCGCCAGCTGGGCGATGCGTTCGACCTGCGCGCCTTCCACGACGTGGTGCTGGACGACGGCCCCGTCACGCTCCCCATGCTGCGCGCCAAGGTGGAGCGCTGGATCCGCACGACGAAGGAGGGCCGGGCGGGGTAGCCGGCGGTCTTTCCGGCACGTTCCTCCCAACCCTCCCCCCGCGCTCGGGGGAGGGTTGTTGGTTTTCCGGGGTCTGGTGAGCGGCGCTGCCACCCGGCCGGCGGTTGAAACCGCGCCTCCAGCAGCACGAAGTCCGCCTGCGCGGACTGCACGCGGAGGTCGTCGCGCGGAACGAGCACCCCGCAATCGGAGTTGTCATCCTGAGGCCCCAGCGCACGGAAACAAACGGCACGCAACCGCCCGCGGGGCCGAAGGATCTTGCCCGCCCGCGAGGAGAGGCCGCAACCAGATGGGTGCCGTGCGTGCGGATCGCAGGCGGTGATCGTCGCGGATGGCAAGCCCCGCCGCACCCACGCCTGGCAAATGAATTCGCGGCTAAGAAAACACGAAGTCCCCCTGCGCGGACTGAACGGGAGAGATCAGTGCGCGGGGCGGAGAGGCGCGCATTTCCATGGTAGAGACGCCCCGCCGGGGCGTGTCTACGGGGGTTGCCCTGCCACGGCAGGCCGCCACGCGCACCACCGTTCTCCCTCTCCCGCGCAGTTTGTGGGAGAGGGACAGCGTGCACGGCAGGACGCGACGACAGTCGCGCGCCTGCCGTGCACGCAGGGTGAGGGCCCCACGCGGTGAGCACCTGCGCAGGCACAGGTGCTCACGCCTCATGCCCATGGCTGCAGGAAAGACGAAAGGGAGAGGCATTGCGCCCCTCCCTTCGTTGCGCCCCACGGCCGGCTGCTGGCACGGTTTCGGAAGCTGCGTCATCTGATACCAATCTCCGATTGCAGGCCTCACGATCAACTCACAACATGTAGCCGGTTATGAGCCTTTCCCTCGCATAACAGGCAATATATTGGCGATTGAGCCGCGGGTTCGGGAACGATCCGTCGAATAGAAGGGCGATGACCGACGGCGAAGGCGAGGTGCTGCGCACCACGGCGGGCGACTTTCCGCTGCACGAGTACCGGCTGGGGCTGGGCGGGCGGGTGTGGAGCATCCTGCACACGGACTCCGTGCTGAGCCGCGGCGACGAGCAGGAGTTCCTGCGCGAGCGCCGCGATCGCCTGCCGTACGGCGTCGTGCTCTGGCCCGCCGCCATCGCGCTGGCGCACGAGGTCGCCGCGCGGGCGGACGAGCTGCGCGGACGCACGGTGCTGGAGCTGGGCGCCGGGACGGGGCTGCCCGGCATCGTCGCGGCGTCGCTGGGGGCGCGGGTCACGCAGACGGACAGGCAGGAGCTGGCGATGTCCGTCTGCCGGCGCAACGGCGAGCGCAACGGCGTGGCGGCATCGACCACCGCCTGGCGGACTGGACGGCGTGGGACGACGACGCGCGCTACGACCGGATCATCGGCTCCGACGTGCTCTACGGCGAGAGCAT
>DASTLD010000414.1:0-2577 GCA_035715345.1 Longimicrobium sp. | reverse complement strand
CGGGCGGGGCGGGGTTCATCGGCTCCAACCTGGTCAGGCTGCTGCTGGCGGAGGGGCACGAGGTGCGCGTGCTGGACGACGTGTCCAGCGGCTACCGCGAGAACCTGCTGCCGGACGCGGAGTTCGTGGAGGCGGACGTGCGGGACGCGGACGCCGTGAAAGCCGCCGCCAGGGGGGTGGAGGCCGTCTTCCACCTGGCCGCCTCCGTGGGCAACACGCGCTCCATCGACAACCCCATCCTCGACTCGCAGGTCAACGTCCTGGGCACGCTCAACGTGCTGGAGGCCGCGCGGCACGGGGGCGCGCGCAAGGTGGTGTACTCGTCGTCCGCCGGCATCTTCGGCGAGCTGCGCACGCTGCCCATCCGCGAGGACCACCCGGTGGAGCCGGACACGCCCTACGGGTCCAGCAAGCTGTGCGCGGAGAAGCACTGCCTGGCGTACGCCAAGCTGTACGACCTGGAGGCCGTCTGCCTGCGCTACTTCAACGTGTACGGCGTCAACCAGCGCTACGACGCCTACGGCAACGTGATCCCCATCTTCGCCAAGCACATGCTGGGCGGCACGCCGCTCACCATCTTCGGCGACGGGGAGCAGACGCGCGACTTCGTGAACGTGCGCGACGTGGCGCGGGCCAACTACCAGGCCGCCATGACGCGCGGCGTGTCCGGCGCCTTCAACCTGGGCAGCGGCACCCGCATCACCATCAACCGGCTGGTGGAGATGATGCGCGCCGCCAGCGGGCTCGATCCCGAGGTGCGCTACGGCCCGCCGCGCCCCGGCGACGTGCGCGACAGCCTGGCGGACGTGGGCGCCGCGCGGGAAAAGATCGGCTACGCGCCCACGGTGGGCATGGAAGAGGGCCTGGCCGAGTACATGGCCTGGGCCCGCGGGGTGATGTGACCGGCGGCGCGGGAGGGGAACCTTCCGCGCCGCCTGGCATGACGACCGAACGATTCAGACCGGGGACGATGAAGAAGACGCTCGACGGCGCGGACATCCTGATCCTGGGCGGCACCGGCTCGCTGGGCCAGCGCCTGTTCCACCGCATCCTCACGGGCGAGCTGGGCGCGCCCGCCTCGCTGACCGTGCTGAGCCGCGACGAGGCCAAGCAGCACTACATGCGCCTGGCGTTCATGCACCAGGCCACCGCCACCGACGACGTCATCTACCGCGAGAGCGTCAAGCGGGTGCGCTTCGCCATCGGCGACGTGCGCAACTTCGCGGACATGCGCCGCTCCGTGGACCGCGCGGACGTGATCTTCCACGCCGCCGCGCTCAAGCAGGTGCCCACGTGCGAGTACTTCGGCGCCGCGGCGGTGGACACCAACATCACCGGCGCCATCAACCTGGCGCGCGCCATCTACGAGAGCGCCACGGGGCAGAAGCACGTCGTCGGCATCTCCACCGACAAGGCGTGCAAGCCGGTGAACCTGATGGGGATGACCAAGGCCATCCAGGAGCGCATCCTGGTGCAGGCCAACCTGGACAGCCCCGGCTGCCGCTTCGTCAACGTGCGCTACGGCAACGTGATGGCGTCGCGCGGGTCCGCCATCCCCTTCTTCATCGACCTGGTCCGCCGCGGCCAGCCCATCCCCATCACGGACCGGCGTATGACGCGGTTCCTGATGACGCTGGACCAGTCCGTGGACCTGATCTTCAACGCGCTGCGCTACGCCAACGCGGGCGAGACCTACCTGCCCATGGTGCCGGCCGCCAAGGTGACGGACATCGCCCTCGCGGTCGCCGAGGCGGACGAGTACGAGATGGTGGACACCGGCATCCGCCCCGGCGAGAAGATCCACGAGATCCTGGTCAGCGAGGAAGAGGTGCAGCACACGGTCCTGCGCGGCGAGAACCTGGTGATCCTGCCCATCCTGCCGGAGCTGCGCGTGGACGACACCGGCGCGCGCGAGCTGCCTTTCTCGGGCGAGTACACCTCCGGCGCCACGCCGCTGCCGCTGGACGGCGTGCGCGAGCTGCTGCTGCGGCACCGCCTGACCGCCCGCACCGCCCCGGAGACGGGCGAGATCTACCGCTGAGCCGCGCCTCCGAGGACCGCCCGATGCGCGTGATGACCATCGTGGGCACCCGGCCGGAGATCATCAAGCTCTGCCGGGTCATCGCGGAGCTGGACCGGTACACGGACCACGTGCTGGTGCACACCGGGCAGAACTACGACTACGAGCTCAACGAGATCTTCTTCCGCGAGCTGGGCATCCGCCGGCCGGACCACTTCCTGGAGGCCGCCGGCGCCACCGCGGCGGAGACCATCGGCAACGTCATCGCGCGCTCGGACGCGCTGATCGCGGAGACCCGGCCGGACGCGCTGCTGCTGCTGGGCGACACCAACTCGTGCCTGGCCGCGCTGAGCGCCAAGCGCCGCAAGGTGCCCGTCTTCCACATGGAGGCGGGCAACCGCTGCTTCGACGACCGCGTGCCGGAGGAGATCAACCGCCGCGTGGTGGACCACCTGAGCGACGTCAACCTCACCTACACGGAGCACGCGCGCCGCTACCTGCTGCGCGAGGGCCTGGCGCCGGAGACGGTCATCAAGACGGGCTCGCCCATGCAGGAG
>DASTLD010000413.1:0-9887 GCA_035715345.1 Longimicrobium sp. | reverse complement strand
CGCCGACCCTCCCCCAACTTCGGGGGAGGGTGCGGTGGATAGACTCCCGCGCGTGGCGGGGCTTCCCGTAGAGACGCCCCGGCGGGGCGTCTCTACCATGGACATGCGCAGATCACCGCTTGCACGTAGGTCTCTCTCGTTCAGTCCGCGCAGGCGGACTTCACGTTTTCGTTGCCGCGAATTCATTCGCCGGGGAAATGCACCGGCGCCGGCCCTGCTCGCGACGCCTGCTCCATCACCAGAGCACTTCGTACTCCGTACCTCGTACTTCGTACTTCCCCCCTACTCCTCCCGCAGCGCTTCCAGCGGCGTGTGGCGAAAGACCTCGCGGCTGGCGAGCATGCCCACCACCACCGAGATGGTCGTCACAGCGACGGCGAGGATGAGCAGGGGCAGGACGGGGAGGATGAAGTCGGACTCGAACATCCACTCGGCCAGGGCCCACGCGGCGCCCACCGCCATCAGGATGCCCGCCAGGCTGGCCAGCACCCCCAGCGCCAGGTACTCCGCCAGCAGCACCCGCCCGACCTGCCGCCGGGTGGCGCCCAGCGTGCGCAGCAGCACGCTCTCGCGGATGCGCTGCAGGCGGCCGGTCAGCACCGCGCCCAGCAGCACCACGAAGCCCGTGGCCACGCTGAACCCGGCCAGGAAGCGGATGACCGCCGACACCTGCCCGAACACGTCGTCCAGCGCCTCCTGCACGGAGGTCAGGTCCAGCACCACCACGTTGCCGAAGCGCCGCACCACGTCGCGCTGCACGCGGCCGCGGGCCGCCTCGTTTGGCGCGCGCGCCAGCATGACCCACGTCTGCGGCGCCTCCGCCAGCGCGGCGGTGGGAAAGACGGCGAAGAAGTTGGGCTCCATGCGCTGCCAGTCCACCTCGCGGATGGAGGTGATGCGCGTGGGCATGCGCACGCCCTGCACGTCCCAGACGATGGTGTCGCCCAGCCGCACGCCCAGGTCGCCCGCGACGGCGATGTCGATGGACACCTCGCCCACGCCGCCGGGGGGCGCGCCCTGGCCCGGCTTCCACATGCGCCCCTCGCGCAGCTTCTCCGAGTCGATCAGCGCGTCGCGGTAGGTGCTGCGGTACTCGCGGCGCACCGCCCAGTCCTCCGGCCCGCCGCGCTGCCCCGCGCGCCGCTCGCCCGCGCGGCCCTGCGGCCGGCCGTCCTGCTCCTCGTCCAGCGAGTCTCCCGCGGGGCGCGCGGGCAGGTCGCGCGTGCTCCAGCGCACGTTCCGCCCGCGCAGCTCGTGGATGCGCATGGGGACGATGGGCGCCTGCTGCACCACCGGCGTCCCCGTCTCTCCCAGCAGCGCCGCCACGCCGGGCCGCTGCGCCTGCTGAATGTCGAAGAGCAGCAGGTTGCCGCGGCTCGCCGTGTCGATGCGCAGCGGCGCCAGCAGGAAGTTCTGCACCAGGAAGACGACGGCCAGCAGGTACACGCCGAAGCCGAGCGCCATCACCACCACGCGCGTCTGGTTTCCGGGCCGGTGCAGGTTGGCGATGCCCTGTCGCGCGGGATACGACAGCCGCCGCGGCGCCCGGCGGGCCAGCTTCGTCAGCAGCCACGCGGCCAGCCAGAGCACGCCCAGCGTCAGCGCCACGCCCAGGGCGAATCCCACGCCCGGCACCAGCTCCTTTGCCTGCACCATGATGAGGGCGATGATGCTGGCCGCCAGCATGGCCCATCCCCCCGCCACCCACGGGTCCATCCGGCGTCGGCGGATGCCATCGCCCTCCACGCGGCGGCGCACGGCCTCCAGCGGGCTGATGCGGCGCGTGGCGATGAGGGGCAGCAGCGCGAACGCCGTGGCCACCCACACGCCGATGCCGATGCCGGTGGCGATGGCGGGCAGGCTCAGGGCAACGTCGATCTCCACCGGCAGCAGGTCCGCCAGCAGGCGCGGCAGCACCCACTGCACGCTGACGCCGATCACGGTGCCCAGCGCGGCGCCGAGCAGCCCCATCGCCCCCGCCTGCAGCAGGTAGACGGCGATGACCTGCGGCGCGGTGGCGCCCAGGCAGCGCAGCGTGGCCACCGTCTCGCGCTTCTGCGCCATGTACGCCGCCATCGCGCTGGCGACCCCCATCCCCCCCAGCAGCAGCGCGAAGGTGCCGACCAGGCCCAGGAAGCTGCCCAGACGGCGCAGCGCCTGGTCCAGATCCGCCTGCTGCTGCGTGGCGGTGCTGGCCCGCACCCGCTCCGCGCGGAACACCGGGCGATGCCCCTCCACCACGCGCTCCGCGGCGCCGCGGGCGGGCAGGCGGACGTACGCCTCGTACTCCACGCGGCTGCCGAAGCGGATGAGCCCGGTCTCCGCCAGGTAGCGCGCCGGCATGTACACGCGCGGGGCGAAGAGCGCGCCCACGCCCACCGAGCCCGGCACCTTCTCCAGCGTGCCGATGATGCGCAGGCGCGCGCTGCCGATGCTGATCTCGTCGCCGATGCGCGCGTCCAGCGAGGTCAGCACGGCGGGGTCCACCAGCGCGGCGCGGCCGGCCTGCAGGTCGTCCCATCGCCCCGCCGGCCCCGTCTCGATCTCGCCGTAGAAGGGATAGCCGGGGTCCACGGCGCGCACCTGCACCAGCCGCGCGCCGCCGCTGCGCTCCACCAGCCCCATGGAGTAGAAGGAGGAGACCCGCGCGACGGGCGCGCCGGTGCGCTGCAGCGAGTCCAGCAGCGCCTCCGTGCCCTTGCCGTAGCGCCGCGTGCTGGACAGGCTGACGTCCGCGCCCAGCATGGCGCGCGCCTGGTTCCGCACGCCCGCGGACAGGTTGTCGGCGAAGGACTGCGTGGCCACCAGCGCCGCCACGCCCAGGGTGATGGAGCCCAGGAACAGCAGCAGCCGCCGGCGCGCGAAGCGGCTCTCGCGCCAGGCCAGGCGCGAGAGGGTGCGGAAGCGGCTCACTCCGCCCCGCCGGGCGCGTCGCTGACGACCGCGCCGTCCGCCAGGCGGATGACGCGCCGCGCGCGGGCGGCCAGGTCGGGGTCGTGGGTCACCAGCACCAGCGTGGTGCCGCGCTCGCGGTTCAGCTCCATCATCAGCTCGATGATGCGGTGCCCGGTGGCGGCGTCCAGGTTGCCCGTGGGCTCGTCGGCGAACAGGATGGACGGCTGGTGCACGAAGGCGCGGGCCACGGCCACGCGCTGCTGCTCGCCGCCGGAGAGCTGCGAGGGAAAGTGGTGGCCGCGCCCGCCCAGCCCCACCCGCTCCAGCAGCTCGTCCGCGCGCGCCGCGCCGCCGCCGTCGCCGGCCAGGTCCAGCGGCACGGACACGTTCTCGCGCGCGGTGAGCGTGGGGATGAGCTGGAAGGACTGGAACACGAAGCCGATGCGCTCGCGCCGCAGCCGGGCGCGCTGGTCCTCCGACAGCGCGCCCATGTCCGTGCCGTCCAGCAGCACGCGCCCGCCGCTGGGGCGGTCCAGCCCGGCCAGCAGGCCCAGCAGCGTGGTCTTGCCGCTGCCGCTGGGCCCCACGATGGCCACCGTCTCGCCCGGCTCCACGCGAAAGCTTACGTTGCGCAGCGCAGCCAGCGGCCGGCCGCCGCTGCGGTAGGTCTTTTCCAGGTTTTCCGCGATGAGCATGATGGTGCGTCCGATCTCCCGTCCCGTGGCCGCGGCGGCCCTCTCGTTCCTGATCTTCGGCTGTGGCCGCGGCGAAAGCAACACGGGGGGCGCGGACCCGGCGCAGGGCCCCGGCGGCGCGCGGGCGGAGCCGGTGCGCACGCACGTGGTCACCTTCCTGGGCACCAGCCTGACGGACGGCTACGGCCTGGACCGCGAGAGCGCCTTTCCCGCGCTGGTCAAGCAGAAGATCGACTCCGCGGGGCTGCCCTGGGAGGTGGTCAACGCCGGCCGCAGCGGCGAGAGCAGCAACGGCGCCCTGGAGCGCATCCGCTGGGTGCTGCGCGAGCCCGTGGACGTGCTGGTGGTGGAGACCGGCGCCAACGACATGCTGCGCGGCTCCGAGCCGGACACGCTGCGCGCCAACCTGGACGCGCTCATCGACAGCGTACAGGCGCTGCGCCCGCGTACGCGCATCGTGCTCGTCGGCATGCTGGCGCTCCCGAACCTCGGCGAGGAGTACGGCGAGCGCTTCCGCGTCGTGTATCCGCAGGTGGCGGAGGAGCACGGGCTGACGCTGATCCCCTTCCTGCTGGACGAGGTGGCGGGCGTGCCGGAGCTGAACCAGCCGGACGGCATCCACCCCAACGAGGAGGGCCACCGCCGCGTGGCGGGCAAGGTGTGGGAGGCCATCGCCCCGGTGCTGCGCGAGGTGCAGTCCGCCGCCCGCTGACCCCATCGCCCGCAGACGACCGCTCATGCCCGCGCCGACCTGTCCCGACTGCACCGTGCCCCTCGAAGGCGGCTTCCTGCTGGAGCACAACCAGAGCATGTACCGGGCGGTCACGTGGGTGGAGGGGCCGCCGGAGAAGTCGTTCTGGAGCGGACTCAAGCTCAAGGGGCGGCGCAGGCTGAAGGTGTACGCCTGGCGCTGCCCCCGCTGCACGCAGGTGCGGCTCTACGCGCCGAACGAGGGCTGACGCCTCCTCCGCCCGCCGCAGGTTTTGTCCACTTCGTTGCAGTTCCGCCGGAGTGTCGTCAAGGTGATTCAAAAAGTGCGGGAAGCGTATTAGATTGCCGCCCGCGCCGGCACCCGGCCGCGCCGCCGGCCGGGTCCGGCGGCCCTTTTCCGCATCCCGGAGACGTTCGTGGCAACAGGCGGTACGCGCCCGCCGCTGGGGCGCGCGCTGCGGGACATGCGCACCTTCGCGGTCATCTGGGCCGGCCAGCTCGTCTCCGGCCTGGGCTCCGGCCTGACCGCCTTCGCGCTCCCGGTCTGGATCTACGAGCGCAACCACTCCGCGGAGCAGTTCGGCCTGCTCTACTTCGCGGCCACGGTGCCCGCGGTGCTGCTGGCGCCGTTCGCGGGGGCGCTGGTGGACCGCTGGGACCGGCGACGCGTGCTGCTGGCCAGCGACGCCGCCGCCGCGCTGATGACGGCGGTCATCGCGGCGCTGGTGTTCAGCGGGCGCTTCGAGGTGTGGCACCTGTTCGTGCTCTCGCTGGCCTCCGCCTCCGTGGGCGCGTTCCAGGACCCCGCCTTCAGCGCCACGGTGGCGGCCATGGTGCCGCGCGAGCACCTGCCGCGCGCCAGCGGGATGATGCAGACCAGCGCGTCCGTCATCGGCCTGCTGACGCCGCTGCTGGCCGGCGTGCTGGTGACGGTGGGCGGGCTGGGCGCGGTGCTGGTGGTGGACCTGGCCACCTTCCTGGTGGCGGTGGGCACGCTGCTGGTGGTGCGCATCCCCACCCCGCCGCGGGACCCGGCCGCGCCGCGCAGGCACCTGCTGCGCGAGGCGCACGACGGCTGGCGCTGGATCCGCGAGCGACCGGCCATGCTGTACCTGCTGCTCTACTTCCCGTTCGTGAACCTGGGGACGGGGATGGTCAACCCGCTGTTCCCGCCGCTGGTGCTCTCGTTCAGCACGCCGGCGGCCCTGGGCGCGGCGGTCACCGTGAGCAGCCTGGGCATGCTGGTGGGCGGGCTGGCGCTGAGCGCGTGGGGCGGGCCCCGGCGGCTGCTGCGCGGCCTGCTGCTGTGCCAGGCGGCCGGCTGCGTGTGCGTCATGCTGATCGGCCTGCGCCCGTCGCTGCCGCTGGTGGCGGCGGGGCTGTTCCTGTCGCTGCTGGTGGCGCCCACGGCGCAGGCGTGCAGCCAGACCATCTGGCTGACCAAGACGCCGCAGGAGATGCTGGGCCGCGTGCTGGCCATCCGCCGCATGCTGGCCATGTCCAGCATGCCGCTGGCCGCGCTGGCCGCCGGTCCGCTGGCGGAGCGCGTGTTCGAGCCGCTGATGGCGCCGGGCGGCGCGCTGCAGGGCACGGTGGGGCGGGTGATGGGCACCGGCGCCGGGCGCGGCATCGGCCTGATGTACGTGGTGATCGGCCTGTTCGTGCTGGCCGCCACCGCGGTGCTGTCCCTGAACCCGCGCGTGCGCCGGCTGGAGGAGGAGATCCCCGACGCCCCGCTCCCCGTCCCCCCGCCGGACGCGGAGGCGGAGCCGGAGGAGCTGGCGGCGGCGGAGCTGGGCGGCACGCCGGCGCCCGCGTGACGCGGCGGGACACCCCGACACACCCCAACAGGACGGATCGGATGAGCGACGACCGCGAGGACACGACGATCTACCAGGTGGTGGTCAACCACGAGGAGCAGTACTCCATCTGGCCGGCGGACCGCGAGCTGCCGCTGGGGTGGAGCGCCGAGGGATTCAAGGGCCTCAAGGCGGACTGCCTCAGGCACATCGAGGAGGTCTGGACCGACATGCGCCCCCTGTCGCTGCGCAAGAAGCTGGAGGAGATGGAGCGGCAGCAGGAGGCGCAGTAGCTGGCTCCGCCTCATTTCCATGGTAGAGACGCCCCGCCGGGGCGTCTCTACGGGGCCGGGCGCAACATGGCAGCCCGCATGACGAGCGAGACCAGCCCCTCCCCCGAAGTTGGGGGAGGGGCAGCGAGGAACGAGCGGGGAGGGGGCCTCCGCCCACGTGAGGCGGCCCGCCGGCCGCGCGGGTCTCCTGAACACGACAACACCAGGATCGGGAACGCGATGAAGCTGGACGTGGTGGGCGTGGTGGGCGCGGGGGTCATGGGGGTGGGCGTGGCGCAGAACCTGGCCCAGACCGGCCACCGCGTCGTGCTGCTGGACCTGTCGCAGGAGGTGCTGGACCACGCCCGCGCGGAGATCGAGAAGGGCGTGCGCTTCCACGGCTTCTTCACGAAGACCAAGGGCGGTCCCACCCCGGCGGAGGTGCTGTCGCGCATCACCTTCACCACGGACTACGCGCCGTTCGCGGAGGCCGACTTCGTGGTGGAGAACGCGACGGAGAAGGTGCCGGTCAAGGAGGGCATCTATCCCGTGCTGGACCGGGTGTGCCCGCCGCACGCCGTGTTCGCCGCCAACACCTCCTGCATCTCCGTCACGCGCATCGGCGGGTGGACGGAGCGCGCGGACCGGGTGCTGGGCATGCACTTCATGAACCCGGTGCCGCTCAAGCCGGTGGTGGAGACCATCCGCGGCCTGCACACCAGCCAGCGGACGGTGGACACCGCGCTGCAGCTCCTCGAGCAGATGGGCAAGGAGGGCATCGTCGTCAACGACCTGCCCGGCTTCGTGAGCAACCGCGTGCTGATGCTCACCATCAACGAGGCCGCGTGGCTGGTGCAGGACGGCGTCTCCACTCCCGAGGACGTGGACCGCATCTTCGTCACCTGCTTCGGCCACAAGATGGGCCCGCTGGCCACGGGCGACCTGATCGGCCTGGACACCATCCTGTTCTCGCTGGAAGTGCTGTACGAGAGCTACCAGGACCCCAAGTTCCGCGCCTGCCCGCTGCTGCGGAAGATGGTGGACGGAGGGATGCACGGGCGGAAGAGCGGGCGGGGGTTCTTCGAGTACGGCGTGAGTGCGTGAGTGCGTGAGTGCGTTGAGTGCGAGAGTGCGAGAGTGCGTGAGTGCGAAAGTGCGAAACCGACAGGGAGAGATGACGGGTAACGAGACCAGCCAGCGCATCCGCGAGTTCGTGTCGCGCTTCTTTCGCGGGCACGAGCTCGGCGGCGACGAGGACATGTTCGCCACCGGCTACGTGAACTCCATGTTCGCGATGCAGCTCGTGCAGTTCGTGGAGGGCGAGTTCGGCATCACGGTGGAGAGCGACGACCTGGAGATCGACAACTTCCGCTCGATCAACGCCATCGCCGCGCTGGTGGAGCGCAAGCGCGGCGTGCCCGCGGCGTGAGCCTGGCGCGCACCGGGCTGGACGCGGAGCAGGAGCGCGACCGCGCGGGGTTCGCCGCGTGGGTGGACCGCGAGGTGGTTCCCCACGCGGGCGAGTGGGACCGCCGGGCCGCCACCCCGCGCGCCGTGATCGGCGCCATGGCGCGAGCGGGCTACCTGGGCGCGCTGGTGCCCGCGGACCGCGGGGGCGCGCCGCTGGACATGGTCACGTTCGGGCTGCTGAACGAGGAGCTGGGCCGCGGCTGCTCGTCCGTCCGCTCGCTGGTGACCGTGCACTCCATGGTCTGCTACGCGGTGGGGCGATGGGGCGGCGCCGCGCAGAAGGAGCGCTGGCTCCCGCGGCTGGCCTCCGGCGATGCGATCGGCGCCTTCGCGCTGAGCGAGCCGGCCGTGGGCAGCGACGCGGCCGCCATCGAGACCGTCGCGGAGCCGGACGGCGACGGGTGGGTGCTGCGCGGCACCAAGAAGTGGACCACCTACGGGCAGATCGCCGACCTGCTGCTGGTCTTCGCGAAGGCGGACGGGAAGCCGGTCGCGTTCCTGGTGGAGCGCGCGGCCCCCGGCGTCTCCGTGGCGCCGGTGGAGGTTACGGGCACGCGCGCGTCCATGGTGGCCGAGATCACCTTCGACGGCGTGCGCGTGGGCAGGGAAGAGCGCGTCGCGGGCCCGGGCTTCGGGCTGGCGGTCGCTCTCTCCGCGCTGGAGCTGGGGCGCTACAGCGTGGCGTGCGGCTGCGTGGGCATCGTGCGCGCCTGCCTGGAGGCCTCCGTGGCCTACGCGAACGAGCGCGTGCAGTTCGGCGGCCCCATCGGGGACCACCAGCTCGTGCAGCGGATGCTCGCGGACATGGGCAACGACTACCGCGCCGCCCGGCTGCTGTGCCTGCACGCCGGCCGCCTGCGCGATGCCGGCGATCCCGACGCCGCGCGCGAGGCCTTCCACGCCAAGTACTTCGCGTCCACCGCCGCCACCCGCGCCGCGCTGGCCGCCGTGCAGGTGCACGGCGCCAACGGCTGCACGCCCGCCTATCCCGTGGAGCGCTACCTCCGCGACTCGCGGGTCATGGAGATCATCGAGGGCAGCACGCAGGTCCAGCAGGTCACGCTGGGCCGCTGGGAGCTGGAGCGCGCCGCGCCCGCCAGCGCCTGACCATCCCCCCATCCCGATCCCGATCGTGAGCCGGCCCGGCGCCCTGAACTCCTGGACCGTGATCCCGCGCCCGTCGCCCAACGCGCGGCTGCGGCTGTTCTGCTTTCCCTACGCGGGCGGCGGCGCCTCCGTGTTCTACGCCTGGCCGCGCGGCCTGCCGCCGGAGGTGGAGGTGGTGGCCGTGCAGCCGCCCGGGCGCGAGGGGCGGCTGATGGAGACGCCCATCGCCAGCATGGACGCGCTGGTGGACGCCATGTACCCCACCCTGCTGCCGCTGATGGACCGCCCGTTCGCGCTGTTCGGGCACAGCAACGGCGGGCTGATGGCGTTCGAGGTGGCCCGCCGCCTGCGCCGCGAGGGTCGGACCCTGCCCGTGCGCCTGTTCGGCTCCGGCCGCCCCGCGCCGCAGGTGCCGCTGACCCTGCCGCCGCTGCACACGCTGAGCGACGAGGACTTCGTGCACGAGCTGCGGCGGCTCAACGGCACGCCGGAAGAGGTGCTGGCCAACGAGGAGATCATGCGGCTGGTGCTGCCGCTGCTGCGCGCGGACTTTGCCATCGGCGAGACGTACCGCTACCGCGACGAGCCGCCGCTGGACGTGCCCATCGCCGCGTACGGCGGCGAGCGCGACGCGGAGGTACCGTACGAGCACGTGCAGGCGTGGCGCGAGCAGACCACGGGCGACTTCGTCCTGCGAATGTTTCCCGGCGACCACTTCTTCATCAACGGCGACCGCGACCTGGTCCTGCGCCAGCTCTCCCTGGACCTGCGCGAGCACATCCGGCCCGATGGGCGCTGACGCCTGGCTGCCGCCGCCGGCCGGGCGGCTGGCGGTGGCGGCGGACGAGGTGCACGTCTGGCGGGCGCCGCTGCGGGTAGCGCCGGGAGAGATGGAGCGGTTCCGCGCGGCGCTGTCGGACGACGAGCGGGAGCGGGCG